>NZ_JBYVJX010000006.1:0-236032 GCF_058147125.1 Polaribacter sp. 2405UD43-2
TTTTTTCATGTTTCTAAGATATTTGTTTTGTAACAAACAGTCTTAAATTTTGTGTCCGAGTAAAGGTAACAAGTCCATTTTATTATTCTTAATGGTTTTGGTATGTACCTACCACCAGGGTAAAAATTGAATCTTGGATTTTGAACAGATGGGATAACTCCATGTGCATATAATAGAGCTTCTTTAGAATTAAGTTGTATACAAGTGCCTCTGGAAACTGAAAATCCATCTATTTCAGTTTTACCATCCTTTATTTTACTGGAAACATACCTAATATTATCCTCAAAGTTAATTTCAATCAAGTCTACATTTTCAATTTGCTTGTTGTCAAATAAACTATCTAAAATGCCCTGTTTTTCTTCCTCTGTATAAAAGGTTCTCTTATGTATGACAACTCTTTTGGGTAATTCATTCATTGATTCATAGAATAAACTCAAAACATTTTTACCAAATTCATATGCATCATCATAACTTAAATGTGGTTTCCTATTTATCCACTGTATTTTATCATTAACTTTTGATAGTTTATACTTTAACCCTTCTCCATTTGAACTATAAATATGACTACAGCCTAAAATAATGTGTCCTTTTTGGTCTTCCTTATTCTCTACACTATAACCGATACCTGCATAGGCTGTGGCTTTGTCTGTATTGTCAATGACCCAAGGTGTCCTAAATGATTTTACAAAATAGGAAAGAGACAACCACCAGTTAATTTGACAATCTAAATTTGTATCAATAATTGTCTTCTCTCTTATAATTTGAGAGGTAATTCTTTTTTCAGCACAATATGCCTTTATGTAATCATGTAAGTCAAAAGATTCAACACCATCATTATACTTCAAAAAGCCATCCCATCTTTGAGGAATATAAATAACAAGTACTTTTTGACTACCTATTGAAGATTGACTATTAATTTTATCACAAATATTCCTTTTGATTTCATGTACAATCTCTTTTTGGTCTGATGATATAGGATTATTTATATTTTCCCAATTATGTGAAGAGATAGATGGGATATTTAAACTTATTCCATATGTACTATAAAACCCTTTATAATCAATTATATAATTATCTTTAGGATTGTTCTTTTGAATTTCTTGATTTTGTCTGTTTAAAAAAGCATATAATTTTTCTGAGTCTTCTTCTGGGCAAATAATACCAAGATTAACTGTATCATTTAATAAGCTTCCTAAACCAGCATCATAAGGATTATTATTAACTAAACCTCTCATAGGATGAACATCACTAACTTTATTTTGTCCATTATTGGTAGAAAAAGTTAAGCCTACTTCTGGAAACTGAATACCTTTTAATTTAATTAAGCCTTCTGGTACATTATGAGTATTAGTATATCTATTATTTAAATCACAAACATTAGTGAATATTGGGTTCTTTGCTATTTTGAAAACAAAACCAGTTCCTGAATTTAAAGGAATTTCAAGTTTTGTAATTTTCTCTTTTAGAAGTTTTCCTCTCCAAAGATTTATGTAGTTGTTGAATTTATCATTATAGATTTTATGAAAAAAGGATAGCCCTATTTGTTGTTTAATTTCTTTGGATATAGTATTATCCATAATATGGAAGTCTGGACTTAAAGATAGGTAATACTTTCCTTGAATCTTTTCCAGACCAATTCTTAGGGCATTAAAAACTTGATGGTTTAAGATATCTTGACATTTTGATTCATCCCATAGCTTATTCCTGAAATTTGTTTTTACTGAAAATGATTTACTGAATAGTTTACACAAAGAAGAAAGAAGTAAAAAATTCACACTATTATGATGAACATTAATATGTGTCAAAGGTTTTCTATGTAATTCACCTTTTTTTAGGTCTGAGAATTTTTCTTGAACATATTCAGCTGTTCCAAATGACCAAATCTTTTTCCCATAAGGCACTGCTGAAATTGAATAATCATCTAAAGTTCTATCTTTAATAGTTTTCCATGGTTGTTGTGGAATCTCAGCATCAAATACAAAGACTTCTTTTGGAAACTCAATATTGAATAAATTGCTTTTGAGAACTTTGTTTACCCTGTCTAATTCAATATTAAATGGGGAGAAATTCTCAGGCTGTTCAACAGCTTTTATTTTTCTAAGCTCTTCTTTTAAATTTTGGTTTCCTTCAACAATTAGTTTTACAAGGTTTAGCATAGTATTGTCAAAACCATCTGTGCTAATGTAAAATGCTTCTCTTCCTTGTGCTTTTATATAATTCAATAACTCAGCAACTTCATCATTAATGTTATCACCATAACCACACCAAAATAATATACCTGCTCCAGGTTTGCTGTATGCTTCTTTTAATGAATTCATTAAAGATGAGTCTCTACCACTATATCCTAATACAATCAGGTTCTTATCTAATAAATAATCAGTTAACTTACTTCTAAAAGTAGCATCTTGATGTTGAAGTTCCTCTTGTGTATTTTTTAAAGAGCCATATTTATAATCTCCATGAAGTTTTATTATTGGTAATTCATTTTTACTTTGAGTTCTTTGATTAATTCTGTCTGCTGTATCTATGGAAATATCAATACCTTGTATTTTTCCATTAATGCAAGCAAAATTAACTAAATCATCAAAATTTGTAGTCCAAATAGAATCTAACATTCCTTGTTTAACAAAAAGAGGAATAGTTTTATAACCTATTGATGGTTCTTTGTTTGCACAAAGTTTTTGGAAATATTGCCTTCTGTTTTCTTCAATTGGAAAGCATTTTTGAGCATAAAATGAATATTCTTCTGGCTTATCTTTTTCAATATAACTACCTTGATTATCTAACCATTTTTGAATAACATCCTGTACTTTTGGGTTCTTGTGGTTCTCTATCCACTCTTTAACATTAGGATTGTTACTTTTATAAATAATCTTTTTCCACTCCCATATACAATCATAAGCTGATTGAATTCCAGAACTTATTGAGCATCCAGCACCTAAAAGCATTGAATAAGTGTTATCCCTGCTTATTGAAACTGACCTTAAAAACTCATCATATTTTAGTTGATTAGCCATGTAGTATTAACTTGTTAAATATTTCATTACTTATTACTCCACCTTTTTTTATACTTCTATTATCCAAAATATTGACAAATCCAAGTTTGCATTGATTTGAATTTTCTGTTAAATGCTGGAACTTATAATTACCAAAAGAGCTGTCTTTTTGATGTGTTTGTGGATACAGTAACATACTCTTAGAGGATTTCCAATGTAGGTTATACACAAACATTTGCTTTAAATCATCATCTGATGGATTGTTAGATTCTACAATTTTCCACTTGGTGTCAATTACAAAATTCTCTTCATTATTAGTTACCACAATATCTGGTCTTATTTTTTTGTGTTCCCAAAAAATATCTGAATTTTGAAATGAAACCTCATAGCCTTGTGGTTTGTTTCTGTGAAGTATTCTAAAAATATACTCTTCCCATAATTTGTTCATATCAAAAAGTAATGTGAGCATATTGTCATTTCCAGAATTGATATTTGGGGAATAATTTAATATCAGCATCTTGGCAATATCAATTGCTTTTTCATAAGGCTGTGATTTTCTATTCAGCTTTAAAATCTTAAAGTGTTTGGCAGTTATTTTGGTGTGTTTTATACCTTCAAAATTAAATAACAGCCTTTTGGTTTTATCCTGTAAATGGTATGTGTTGAGACCTTCTAAAACCTGTAATCCTTGCAATAGAATTTGATGCAACAAATGGTTTCTGTCATAGACTTGATGCTCACAGTAGAATCTTTCTTTATGTACTAAGTTTTTTTGAACATTTTGAGCAAAAAGCATTTTACCTTTAAGTGCTAATTGATTGCTTTGTTTTCTTCTGTACTTTCTAATTAAACCTCTTTTTATTAACTGCTCAATTTCCTGTAAATACAACTCAAAATAGGCTTCTAAAATAGAATTATACCTTTTCTTCAATTGAGTTTCAGAAACATTATCAATTTGAATATGCTTACAAACTTTTAGCATGTGTAATAGTACCCCTTGCCATAAATCTTTATTTTTTTGGGAATCTGAAATATCTCTATCTGCTTTAGGTAGTATTTCAATAGTTAGCCCAGAGATTTGTATTACTCCAACATAACTACCAAATTGAATCCCATTATAAATAGGCTTAAAGTATTTATTATCATTTTGTTCATTGAATTTAACCATAGCTTCAAAATGTTTCTTTTTGAAACCATGCTCACCAACTCTTAATTTTTGGTATTCAAAAACTTGTATGATGTTTTTACTACTCATTCTCTAAAGGAGTGTTCAAATAAATTGAGGTAAAAGTGTCTGTTGTCCAATCATCAGCATTTACAAATTCATACAATTCTTTTTCTTCAATAAATTCTGTTTCAAATTTGAAATTTTGAGCCAATACATTTTTATTCTTACTTTCTTTAGGTTTTACAAAATGTCCACCTAAAACCAAGCCTATTTTACCAAAATCACCATAAAAGTATTCTTCTAAAAGTGGAATAATTTTGTCTTTAAAAACTACTTTCAAATCCTCAAAAGTTTTGACTTTAAAAAAGTAAGAATGTCCTATTTGATTGTCTTTATCAATTAGCAGTTCTATTCTTTCATTTATGGTAAATAATAATTTTACTAAGTCAATTTCTTTGTAATCAATTTCAGATAATAGTTCTGGTTTTGGTAACATTTCTGTAAATGAGAATCTTCTTCTTAATGCTGTATCTAAGGCTTCAACACTTCTATCTGCTGTATTCATAGTACCTATAATGTGAATGTTTTTAGGCACAGAAAAAGGTTGTTTTGAATAAGGTAGAATGACTTGGATAGCTTCATCTTTACCAGCTCTTTTGTCATTTTCTATCAATGTAATTAACTCTCCAAAAATGGCAGATACATTTCCTCTGTTAATTTCATCTATAATGAGTACATATTTTTGGTTGGGTTGTTTTTCTTCTTTAGAAAGGTTGTATTGTTCTTCAAGGTATTCTAAAACTCCTAATGCATAGCCTTCCCAACCTTTAAATATCCTCTCACCTTGATAGTGAGCTTCTAAATTCTGTTTTGACAAAACACCTTGCTTATTAATTTCAGCAGTTGTATAAAGGCTTAAATTGTCTTTGCTATTTACATTTACCCTAAACTCTTTACCTCTTGGTGTCTCTAATATCAGATATTCATCATCAGATTCTGAAAGGTCTTTAATCATTTCTTCATAGGCATCATTAAAGTTTGAAACCTCTTTAAATTCTGCCAGTTCACAAATTTGTTTAAATAACCCAGACTTGATTTCATATTCAATTTCACCATTATTATCATCTGTCATTTTAGGCTTAATACCCTCAATAAAATCTTCATAACTCATGCTTTGGTGAAAGGTGGTGAAATGAATTTGCCCAGATTCTATTAACTCCAAATACCTTTTAGTTAGCTCTTCTCTTTTTTTAGGCACAAAACCATCAATGATTTCTACTGCAAGAGCTTTGGTTTTATAGGTCTTACCTGTACCTGGTGGACCATAAAGAATTTGATTTAAGGTGAAAGGGAACAATTCTTTAAATAACTCTTGTATAAAGCTAAAAAAGTAACTTATTCCTTTTATGTCATAACTGTAAGGAGGTGTGCTTAGCTTTTTAATTCTTAACAAGTTACTCTTGCTTAAATCTCTTCTTGAAAATTTTGAATTTATGTATTCCATTTCCCATATCAATGGAAATTTCTCTACTAAATCTTCATGATAAAATATATGGGATTTAGGACTTAAATGCTTTCCATTTTCTCCTTCTAAATACTGCTTATATAAATCAAAAAGGTCTTTTACTTCCATTGTATTATTGCTTTTATCTTCAAGTATGTTTTTTATGCTGACTATTATATTTCTTTTTGTAATTTCATATACAGTAGTTCTATTTCCCTGTTCATTTTGTATGTTAGGATTTATGACCAGCCATTCAACTTCTTTTTGATGAGGAAATTCATTGTCTTCACTAAACTCATAATCCTCAATAACTCTTCCAATTCCTAAAACATCAAAGCCTGTTTGGGCTATGACTATATCCCCAGTACTTATTTTTTTATAGAAATCAAATATTTCTCCAGCCTTTCTACTTTTGGTTCTTTCATCATTCAAATAATATCCAGTATTGGTTAATTTCTTTATAATGTCCTTTTTATTTTTAGGCTTAATTAAATCCAAGTTTTCTAATTCTTTCCAACCAATACAAACCTTACTTTCAGATTGCATTTCTTCCCAATAACTCTTGTTTCCATCACTTGTGCCAATTCTCCAATACTTAATATTTTCCTTAAAGTGATTAGCAACAGAGTACACAAAATCCTGTACCAAAAGATGTAAACTTTCATCATTATAATGCTCATTTTTAGTTGTAAATAGCCTGTACTCTTGTATAAAAGAAGAGTCTTGTTTTATGAACTCTAAAACCTCATTTGCTATTTCATTGAACCTTTCCACATTAGTTTTATCACCTGCTTTAATTTTGGGTATTCCAACTTGCTCACAAAAGTTTTTAACCATAGTGTATTTAAACAAGAAATACTTATTTGGGTTTTGTAAATAGAGATATAATGAAATTGCTCTTGAGTCTCCATGACTATGGTACTGTATCTTTTTGTTTGGTAACTTATTTTGTAGCTCAGGAATTTTATCATCATACAATTGAATGAACTTTTTCACTCTTTCTGTTAGCTGAACCTCCTCATTAAATAAATTTTCAAATACCTCTAAAGTTTCTTGTCTAAACTCCTCAAACATCCAATTGGTATGTGGAATAGGATAAAAATTACCACTCATCCATAAGTTTTTAGACCCCTTTACCTCAAATGCATTTTTAAACATTTCAATTTTGTTTTCAGCATCCCAACTCCATCTGTCAAAAACTTGTTTAAGTACTTTCCATTTATATTTCTCTTTATGCTTAGATTCAGGCTGTTTGAAGTATTCTTTATACTTTACCCAATAATTACCTAACAGATGTGTATTTATTTTCTGAGATACTGTACTTTTATTATCCACTGTAAAGCCTATTTTCTCAAAAGGCTTGTTAGCCTGTCCTCCCATAAAGTTGATTTCATTAATTTTATAACCCTTCAATTGTGCCATAACTCTTAAAAAATCTTTAGGAGGAAAAGGTTTGTTATTTATGATTACTTCATATTTCTTTGATGGCTTTAATTCAATGTTATTGGAAACAATATATTGATAAGTATCTTCAACAGCAGATGTATCTACTATTTTGTAAAACTCTGATGCTGATATAGGTTGTAATTCTTTTTCTTGCATTTGGTTACTTACTGTTTCTTTTTAAACCATCAAAAACTGAAGGGTCTTTAGTTTCTAAATAAGCCTTTACTCTATTTGCATGAGGAAGAGCCACCAAGTTAAATTCTTTTTGTAGTCTATATTTATGGGGTTTCAATGCAAACATTTCTTTTAGGTGCTGTTCTATATCTTTCCTTATTTCTTGCTTTCTCTGTTCTTTAAGAGAAACTTTATTGAGGTACATATTTGTTGTACTTTCTAATACTATTTTACCTTCTAACTTTTTAATAATAACTTCCTGCTGTTCTAAAATCTTGTCTAACTTTTCAGAAATAGGCAATAACAAATCTTCCATTTTTTAACTATTTTCTATAATTTCTATTTCTTCATCTGTAAGTTCATATAGCTTATACACTATTTGATTAATAGTCTTATCTGTGACATCAATTTTAGTTTTTATACTAAGTACTATTTGTTGCTCTGTTAAAAAATAATCTTCCCAGTCTGCTTCTTCTGCAAGGCTGAGCTTTATTTTTTTCTTTTTCAGTTCTTTTACAAAATCTGCAAAGTTTAACTCATACCAACTTTCTAATTTTTTGGAAAGTTTTTCTAATTGTTCTGGAAATTTTCTTTGTAAGGTTCTTTGGAATTTTGATGAAACCATTTGAAGCTCTTTGCTTAAAGCCAACATTTGATTTGATAAGGTTGATAAGTTTGTTCTATATTCATCACTTATTTGAGGTATTGGAAATGATGAAAGGTTATCCAAACTGATTTTTGCAAAAACTTTTCCTTTTATATCATGTAGAATTCTATAAAATACTGTAGCTGGTTTTGAATTAATTATAGCTAAAAGTGCTTCAAGATTTTGCTCTTTTGATTGTTCATAAATTCCATGTACCAAGGTGTCAAAATAGAAGTTTTCATTATCCAAGCAAGCAATTAATTTATCTCCTGTTTTCCTTACTACAATTTTTTTATTCTCAAATAATTCAGGACTTCTCAATGCAAAATCAATTCTATTCTGCTTTTTCATCCCTTGTTTAGATTTTATATCATCAAGTGTAATTTGGTCTGCAATATTCTCATCATAATTAATGTAATCACCACTCCAATTAATTTGATATTTTTTAATCTCTTTTCCCCAAATTATAGGTTTATGATTTTCAGATTCTTTAGATTGAGCCACTAAAATGTGCTTAATATTACCTGGATTCAATCCATTTTTCAGTTTGTAATGACTTCTTATTGAGTCTAACTTTAATAGCTTTTGCTGAATTGATTCTTTGCTTTGGTCAATTATAGATATTTCAAAATTTGGAATAGATAGAAAAGATTTTTGAGTTTTAATATTTTCTATAATACCAATTTCAGATATAAAAATATCTGGTGTATTGGATTCTACAAGTCTTATCTTGTTGTCTATAGATACATCATTTTTTATCTCAAAATTTAAAAGTAAACTACTTCCCACTTCTGCATCTTCAAATACTTTTTCTGTTATTGTGTGAATCTCATTAATTTTTGTTTTGTTCAGTAGTACTTCCCTTATGTTCTTATAATATGTATTGAACAAGAGAGACTTAGGGATAATGAAATGAACAATTCCACTATTAAAAATCTGTAACATTCTCTCAATGAAAAGAACATATAAGTTAATCTTATAGTTAGTTAAAGGAAAGTGTTTTGAATAATGATTTTGCTCACTATCACTCATAAATATTCCATAAGGTGGATTCCCAATCACCACATCAAAACCACCTTTAGCAAATACCTGTGGAAATTCCTTTTGCCAATTAAAAGCTTTATCTCCTGCAATTTCTGCATTATCAATCAAAGAGTTACCACATTTTATATTGTTGCTTAGGTCATTTAGTTTTCTATTGGGCTGAGCAGTTCTTAACCAAAGTGAGAGTTTGGCAATTTCTACAGATTCTTCATTGAGGTCAACGCCAAACAAGTTGTTTTCTAAAATGCTGTTTTCAATGTTGGGGAATACCAAGCCACCACCTAAGAGTTTGGTTTCTAATTCATCCAATAATTTGTGTTCTGTAATCAAAAAGTTAAGAGCTTCATTTAAAAAAGCACCAGAACCACAAGCTGGGTCAACTATAGTAAGTTGCAATAACCATTCTCTGTAATCTTTTAATTTTTGAAGTAGTGTATTTCTGGTTTTCTTTTGCCTTCTTTTTTCTGTGTAATACTCTTCTTCATTAAGTTGTAAAGCTATTTTCTTCTCAGCACATAATTTCCCAATGGTATTTTCTACAATGTATTTGGTAATATATTTTGGTGTATAGAAAACACCATCTTTTTTTCTTTTAGTTTTGGATTTATCTACTGCTGTTCCTTCTAATTCTGCTTGTACTTCTTCTATTTCATTAAGTGAATTTTCAAAAATATGCCCTAAAATGTTTACATCTACTTCACTGGCAAAATCATATTCAGAAAGTTTTAAGGTATGTGCATAAAGCAGTTCATCATCAATTTTGGCAGTGTCTAAAATTTCATCTGGTTTAAATAAACCACCATTGTAGGCAAATACATCATAGCGTTTCCCTTTGTAACCTGTGTTTAGATACTCAAAATATTTTTTGAATCTATCATACAAAGGAATATCTACATCTCTTTCTTGTAGGTCTTTCCAATCACCTAAAATGAGTCTTACAGAATTTGGGGGTAATAAATGTCTGTCTTCAGCAAAAAACAAGAACAGAAATCTGTCCAGTAGTTTTTGTGATTTTTTAAAAAGTAACAGCTTATCTATTTGTGGGTTTAATTGTGTTAGATTTTGAAATAGTTCTCTTTTAAATACTGAATAATCCTTGTAGAGTTTTTTGGTAATAACATCTTCTTGGCTTACAGACTCTTCCTTTATTTTTTTGGGAATGTCTTGACTTAAATTTTCATAAGCCAAACAGAGGTAAAGCTTTTTAAAATCTTGTTCTGTAAGTTGAAATAGATTGAACTCTATATGTTCAATGGCATTGTCAATGTAAAACCTTAGCTTTTCAAAGTTAGAAGTAATAACATAGGTGCATCCTGCTTGGTTGTTTTTATAGCCAAAGGCTTGAGCTTCAACTTTACTTAAATCTGTTGTGTTAGTACCTTTTAGTTCAATAACACCTTTCACTTTACCATTGACTAAAATACCACCATCAGCTTTTTTACTGTCTTTAATGTTTTTAAGTTCTGTGGTAAGATTAAAGTTATTATCAGGATTTAAGGTATAGCCTAAAATTTGCACAAATAAATCTCTTAAAAACCCTTCTTGGTATTGCTCTTCTTTAGAGTTCTTGATGTTTTCCTGTATTGTAGGATTATGGAAATGACTTTTGAAAGTATTCCACTTTTCTAAGATAACCACCTCTTTTTGAGATTTAAGATATTTCTGTATGACAGTATTTTGGAATAAAGGCATATTAATTTTGAATCTGTAAGTGGGTGAATAATTGGCTTAGCTTTTCTTTCATAGCATCTTTGGCATAGAAGTAGTCAATCTGCTTTAAAGGGTAAGTGTTCAAGGTTTCAGTATCAAAATATATCTGCATATCCTCAAATCTATACTTCATATAATCTAAAATCTGTATAAAATTGTTCATATTGCCAATAACCTTTCTGTTGTTAATTGACTTATGTAGAAATACCTCAGTAAACCTATTTTTTAATTGAGTTTCTTGTTCAGTAGATATAAGACTTAGCTTGTTTAACTCTGTGATAAAACCTTTAAGAAATAATTGATTTAGATTTTTAATATCTGGCTTTTTAATGTCATAGACCACAAAAGAGAAATAGGTATCATGATTCATAAAAAACAAGCACTTTTTTCTATTAATAGTAAATAAATGCCCATTCCAAGAATTTACAGGATTGTGTTTGTCCTGTTCTATTTGGTTTTCCTTAAAACCAATGTATTTCTGTAATTTATTGCTACAGTAAAGTGTTATCATTCTGCTATTTCTTTATACTTCTTTTCTGCTAATTTCAAGGCTTTTAAAGCCACAGTTTCATTTTTCATTTCATTCACCAATCTATCTCTAAGCCAAAGGGTAAGGAGCTTGTTTTTATCTAAGTCCAGTACTCCTGCCAATCTTAAAATTTGAGGTCTTGTAGGGTTTCTATCTCCTTTTTCAAATTTGCTAATCATAGCAGTATCTACTTCAATTAATGCAGCAACTTCTCTTAGTAGTAGCCCTTTCTTATCTCTGGCTTCTCTTAAAATAGTACTTAACTCCATTTTGCACTTGATTTTCTTGTCATTAAATGTCAAATCTATGAAAATTATCTGAAAAAAAATTATAAAAAAATTTTTGAGGTCAATAGTGAGTTCATACACCACCCTCTACAAACCACCCCCACTGATTTATAGAATAGGATGCCCCCAGCCTTTATTTGAAAAAGTTTTTTTTTCAGGGCAGTAAATATTTGATGAAAAAAATGTAGTTGTTTTTCTGTACACAAGAAAATGATGAAACCTGTAATGAATAAATATGTTTACTACAGGTACTTTTCAATTCAGAACAAGTAATTTACTGTATGTTTATAACTAAAAAAAGAAACCAAGAGCAAAAGTGAAACAATGTATTGTATTCCTATTAGCTCTTTACTTTTTTATACAACCAACACCACCTAAAAACCCCCACTCATTCTGGGAGAGATAAACTCTCTATGTCTTTTAATACTGTTTAGAACCAACAAGCCTTAGTTGATAGCAAGGCTTCTATGGTTTATGCAATAAAGAAAGACAACATCATCATTAACTCAAAAATTTATTAATTATGGTTAGAATTATTAACTACAAAGAAAGAGAAAAGGACAATGGAGAAACATTCTTTGTTCTGGAATTACAAGGTGGAATAGAAATGGTGCAGTCTAAAGAAACTGGCAATTTCTATGCTACTGCTAAAAGAGCATTTATTCCTTCCACTTTTGATTTGCAGACTTGTACTGCATTAATTGGTACTGAAATGCCAGGTAAAATCATTAAAGAAGAGTGTGAACCCTTTGATTATGTGATTAAAGAAACTGGAGAAGAAATTACCCTAAATCATAGATGGGTATATGCACCAGAAGATTTACCAGCACCTATCATTTCAAATACACCAAAAGCAACAGAAACTCTACAACCACAAGTAGAACAGTTTAGCCAAAATGGTGTAATGGAATACGCTTAGTTAGTAACCACTAAGGGCATTGCAGAAATGTAATGCCTTTTTTATTTTTTTTATGTTATGAAAGTTAGAGAAATCAAGGTATCATATAGTTTACCTAAAACCAAGAGAATTAAAATACATAATAGTGATGAGCTTTTCCAAGTAGCCATAAACCATTGGAATTTAGATACTATAGAAATGCAAGAAGAGTTAAAAGCAATTTTATTAAATAGAGCCAATGAAGTCATTGGTATTTATGAACTTTCAAAAGGTGGTATTGCAGGTACAGTTTTGGATATGAAATTGTTACTTAGTGTAGTTTTAAAATGTTTAGCCAGTAGCATAGCCATTGTACACAATCACCCAAGTAGAAATTTAAAACCAAGTGAAACTGATTACAGAATTACCAAGAAACTTAAATCTGCTTGTAAGTTAGTAGATATTGTACTGCTTGACCACTTAATTATTTCTAAACATGAACATTACAGCTTTGCTGATGAGGGTAAATTAAAATAATCGTGTAAATGTGAAGTAGTCAATATACAGCCAAAATCAAGCTATTTTCACTTCTATACCTTAAAGGTAGATAGGTATTAATAGCGAAATTTTAATTTTCAAGGTCTATTTCCAAAAGGTCTTTTACAGGAATTTCCAAAGCCAAAGCTATTCTTTGAAGTGTAAAAATAGTAGCATTAGTTCTACCAGATTCTATTCTTGAAATATTTGTAGTGTCAAATTTACCCAACATTCTTGAAGCTAAATCTAATTGAGACAAACCTTGTTCTTCTCTAAGTTCTTGAACCCTTTTACCTAAAGCAATCAATAGGTTACTTCTATGTTGGTCTAATATTTTGTCTTCTTGACTTGTCATTTAAGACAAGATTATTACTTATGTTTGTATAAGTTAATGCCATATATGGCAACATTGATAATTAATCCAATTTTTTAATACGATGAAACAGAATTTTTTAATATTAATAGCCATTTTTTCGATGATGGTTATTTCTTGTAATAAAATAGACAAGGAAAAACTAAAGGTTATTGATAGCCTTGAATTAGGAATGCCAAAAGACAATTTTAACAAACAATACACTAAAGAAGGTATCTTTTTCAAGCAATATTATACTAAAATGTTTTTTGAGGATATGAATGAACTGACAAATAATAAGATGCTTTTCTATTCTACAAGCCTATTTGATTTTCCAAATTTTAAAACTGATAAAACTAACCATTTAGGAATGTATGTACCTGTAATTCATGAAGGCACAGAGAATGTATATGGATTAAATGTGTTGTTAGGACATACAGGTAATGCAATATTATTTCCAAGTTTTACAAATATTACCAAATCAACTAAGGTTAAATTTTTTGACCAAAATATGAGAGCAGACTTAATAAGCAAAATTGAATCAATGCTTAAACTAAAATATGGAGAACCTATAAAAACATATTCAGGAGACTATATTCCTTATAATGTTATTGAAGGTAGAAGTATAAAGCAATATGGCACTGGTGATAAAATGCAAGGAGAGATTTTAAACTGGGAAACTGAATATTTAGAAGTAAAGTTTTTTAAGGGTATTGTCAACTTTAACACAACTTATGATACAACAGTAAATAGTTATGCATATGCAATGCAAAATAATGTTGAAGTTAAGAAATTAGGGGAGAATGAAATTGAATCTCACATCTATGCCTACATATCTTATACTCTTAAAGCAGGTGTAGTTGAAGAATTGAAGTTAGACCAAATGAACCTATAGCTATGGAAACATTACTTTTAATCCTTTCTATATTAGCTTATCACTACCCAAGTGGTTTATTTAGGGATACTCAAAGAAGATATACCAATATGAAAAAATTTGGGAAGAATATAGAATATGACCTTGAAAATCAAATTAGTCCATTTGAAAAATCACCAATTTACAAATATCCATATGCTTTATTGTCCTTTATTTCTGGTGCTATTTTACCAATATTTAATCTGTTAGCACTTGATTTAGGTTGGTTGTTGGCAATTATATTGAATATTGCCTTATATGTAATAGTAGGACCTGCATTGGCTTTTGTTTCAACACCTCACATGGCAATTTATAATAAACATTCTTTATCAAGATTAGCCATAATTTCTTTGGTTGCTGGATTGGTAATATTTTTCATTGCTAAAGGAATTGGATAGTTATTAAATGAAAAATTTCTACATAATTTTAGTGATAATAGTATTGGGTTCATTTGCCTATTTTAAATTCAATTCAGGTAATGGAGAAAAATGTGCTTATGTATATATATTCAATCCAAAAACTGGTCATGAATCAGATTTAGATTTAAAGGTTGATGTTGAAAATGGGCAACTTGTAAAAATTTATTTCAATAATGGAGGTTATCTTGATAAAAAGCATTTTAAAAGTGGTAGCATCTATATTTCAAATGATGACCCTGCTTATTTTAAGGATGAAAGAGGTAGAGAATTTATTGTAACATTACAAGACTTAGATAATTGTATTATTGATAAATGAAATACTTCTACATCCTATATGAATCTGCTTATACAGGCTACGTTTTAGCAAAAGCAAAGAGCAATCTATATCTACAAGAACTGGAAAGTCAATTCCATAATATAAGTAATTTTATTTCAGAACAATTATACTTGGGAAAATCAGAACAGTATTTATTAGAAAAACTGAAACCTAAAGCTAAATATTGTATTGAGACACACAAAGCTGTGATTAGTTTAGATGAAATAAAAAAGGAAAAATCATTAATTAGGTTATATGTAGCACCTGGAAAAAATGATAATTTATACTTCATTGCTACTCATAATGAAATTAAAGATTTTACTAAAGTTTCAAGGTTTGAACCAAGTATAGATTGTTTCTTTTCAAGTATTATTAAGGATGAAGATGGAGATGATTCTGTACAGGAAATATACCTCAATTAAGTTTAACCTACAGCATAAATTTCAACCACTCAATTTTGGGTGGTTTTTTTATGCCTATATATCAAATACCATGAAGATTGATTTTATACCTTTCCAAATAGGAGAACAATATGAATACTGGGAATTTGATTTAGAACCAGTTAAAACAACCAAAACCTATGACCAATACAGATATTTTAAAACTGACCAGAAGGAGTTATTAAACACACCTGTAAAACAAATACTACTCACGTTCAATCTGGATATTCTGTTTCAAGTAGAATATCATTTTGAAGCTAAGTATTTTAAGCAACTAATATCTACGTTAATTAACAATTTGAGTACAGGACTTTATAAAGCATTTGATGATACATTAGAATGGGAGAATAGCAAAATTTGTATTGTTGTGGAAAAACCAACAGGAACTGAGAATGTAATTTTGAGAATGATTGACAAATTTTATATTGAAGATTTGTAACCCTTTTACAGATATTACAGCTTTTACAGTCTTACATATTATAAGATAGGTTTAAAAAAGCTGCTGCAACAATGCTGCAACAATTTTAAAACTGGATGCAATTCATTGAAAGTGGATGAAAGAGATATTTTCTTAAAGTGCTAATATTCAGTAATATGAAAACTATTGAAAAGCAATGAAAAATATCATTAAGTATCTGTTAATCAGAGGGTCCTTGGTTCGAGTCCAAGAGGGGGAGCTTAACAAATAAAGACTTTACAGAAATGTAAGGTCTTTTCTTTTTACATAGGTCAAACATAGGTCAAACAATTTATGTCTATTATATTTTTTAAATTTGAACTATGAAAAGCGGCTCCATCTTATGAGTGAAATCAGAATACCTTGAGAAAACAGAATTAACAAACTAATAATAAATCCTTACTATCAAAAGGATTAAAGAATCCCAAAACTTCTTAATCTGTTCATTCGAATTTTCGAATTACTAACTTATGAACAACTACTTTTTCATTTTACAAATAAAAACGAATTTTGAGTAAAACTAAAATCATTTTCAAATTTTAAAGTTTTTCGAAAATTCGAAAAACAAACTCAAAAATCCAATGGTTCGATGTGTAGAAAGGGCTGTAAACTATACTAACTCACTGATAGTCAAAACTAACTGGTTCGATAGTGGGCATAAGGGGGATATAACTACCAATAAGTGATACGATACATTGCCTTATTTTATATCCTTTAAAACCAATTGCACAGATTTATAACCATTCCATTCATTTTCATCTAAGGCATACACAATATCAAATTCGTCTTGTATAAACTCCATTTTATCGCCTAAATTAAAACCAATAGCATTATATGTTTTTTTATTATCGCCCTGAAAAACATTGAGTTTTAAATGTGTTTTATCTGCACCCACTTGTCTGCCATAACCGTTATCTCTAACACAAGTAGATAAAAAAGTGGGTTTCATATTCTGCGGACCAAAAGGTGCCATTTGTTGAATAATTCTAAAAAACTTAGGGGTAATTTCTAACAAATCAATTTCTGTATCCACCAAAATTTCTGGAGTTAATAATTTTTTATCAATAGTTTTCTCAACAACTTCTTCAAACTTATTTTTAAAATTCTCGTAGTTTTCTGGTAACAATGTTAAACCCGCAGCGTATTTATGTCCGCCAAATTGTTCTATAAATTCTTCACATTCTTGTAAAGCATTGTACACATCAAAACCTTTTACAGAACGTGCAGAAGCAGCTAATTTATTGCCACTTTTGGTAAAAACTAAAGTTGGTCTGTAGTATTTTTCTATCAATCTAGAAGCCACAATACCAATGACACCTTTGTACCAATCTTCTTTAAAAACGACAGTAGAAAATTTATTTTCTTCCTTATTATCAATAATTTGAATCAATGCTTCCTCAGTATTTTTTTTATCTAAATCTTTTCTGTCTGCATTAAAAATTTCGATAGCAGCTGCAAAATCAATGGCAGCATCCAAATCCATTTCTGTAAGTAGTTCTACAGCATAATTTCCGTGTTTTATTCTTCCTGCGGCATTTATCCGCGGAGCGATAATAAAAACAACATCTGTAATGGTGAGTTCTGTTTTTTTTATTTGATGAATGATTGCCTTAATTCCGTTTCTAGGATTTTTATTGATGACTTGTAAACCAAAGTAAGCCAAGATTCTATTTTCGCCATTTATGGGCACAATATCTGCAGCAATTGCAGTAGCTACTAAATCTAAATATGGAATAAAATCCGCAATAGTTTGGTTGCGTTTTGAGCCTAAAGCTTGTATTAATTTAAAGCCAACTCCGCAACCGCAAAGTTCATCAAAAGGATACTTACAATCTTTTTGTTTTGGATTTAAAACGGCAATTGCGTCAGGAATTTTATCACCAGGTTTATGATGATCGCAAATAATAAAATCGATGTTTTTTTCTTTTGCATACGCAACTTTATCAATAGCTTTTATACCACAATCTAGTGCAATAATTAGCGAAAAATCATTGTCTTGGGCAAAGTCAATTCCTGTGTAAGAAATGCCATAACCTTCTGTATATCTATCAGGAATATAGGTGGCAATATTTGCGTAAATTGTTTTTAAATAGGAAAAAACTAATGAAACAGCAGTGGTTCCATCTACATCATAATCACCATAAATTAAAATATTTTCGTTGTTGGTAATTGCAGTTTCTATTCTCTCTACAGCTGCATTCATATCTTTCATTAAAAAAGGATTATGAATGTCTTTTAAATTGGGTCTGAAAAATTTTTTAGCTTCCTCAAAAGTCTCAATATTTCTTTGACAAAGAATTTTAGCAATAATTTTATCTACTTGTAAATCTTGTGCTAGCTTTTCTACTTTTTCTGTTTTGGGTTGCGGCTTTAACGTCCATCTCATAGTAATTTACTTTTTTGTTGATAAGATACAAAATGTAAATGAGTTCGATGCATTTTATAATTTGTGTAAGAAAATTTCAATCTCAACAACTGCAAATTGGCGGAACATTTCCATAACGCCACAATATTTTGTTACTGACAAATTTACTGCTTTTTGAATTTTTTTGGGATGCAATTCTTTATCCGTAAAATGATAATCTACTTTTACTTTATGGTAAAACTTTGGATGTTCTTCTGTTAATTCTGCAGTTATTTCAATTTTAAAATCGGCAACTTCTGCGTGCATTTTTTTTAATATAGAAACTACATCTAACCCAGAACATCCTGCTAAAGAAGATAACATTAATGCTTTCGGTCCAAAACCAATGGTATCTTTATTTTCCTCATCAGCAACAGAAAACATTGTTAATTTATGGCCACTAGGATTGTCACTCTCAAACTGTTCTTTTTGCGTCCAAACTGTTGTTACTATATTTTTAACCATTTTTAATATTTTATTAGAATTTGAAGTCTTAAATTGTGCTTTCTTACAAAAATAAGAAAACACAAAGAAGTAAGTGATTAAAATGCGTAATTCTCTAAAACTTAAAAATAAAATTCTCTCTATTCTTTTTATAAAGATGAGCTTTTTTGTTTTTGCTCAAACAAATATTGCACCCATTGTTACAGCAAAAGGGAATCAGGCTTTTTGCCCAGGAAGTGACAAAAAAATTGTTACAGATTTTACAATTACTGATGCTGATGATACTACAATAGATTCCTTTTTTATTCAAATTTCATCTGGATATCAAATAAATTTTGATGAATTAAAATTGTCAGGATCTCATCCAAATATTTCTGAATCTTTTGATGATACTGAAGGTAAATTAACGCTAACTTCTTCAATTCTTGGGTCAGAAATGTTATTAACAGACTTAGAAAAAGCAGTAAAAGAAGTTGTTTTTACAACCACAGCTACCAATATTATTGAAAAAAAATCGTTCTCATTATCTATAGGAGATGCAAATTATTTACCCTTAACCGACCATTTTTATGAGTTTGTAGATGTGCCAAATATTAAATGGACTGATGCTAAAATAGCAGCAGAAAAAAGAACTTATTATGGCAGAAGAGGCTATTTGGCTACACTAACTAGCAAAGAAGAAGCCGATTTTGCAGGAAAACAAGCTTCTGGAGCAGGTTGGATTGGTGGTTCTGATAGAGAAACAGAAGGTGTTTGGAAATGGGTAACAGGTCCAGAAGCGGGTAGTGATGATTCTGTATTTTGGAGAGGAGCAATAAATGGTTCTACTCCTAATTTTGCTTTTTGGAATAATAACGAGCCTAATAATTTTAGAGGAAATAATCCTGATGGAGAACATTATGCTCATATTACAGATCCAAATGTTAGGAATGTAATCATAGGTTCTTGGAATGATTTGCCTGATGAAGGAGGTACAGGTCTCTATATACCAAAAGGGTATATAGTAGAATATGGTGCGCCAGGAGATTTGCCATTAAATATTGTAGCAACTACAAGTATTTATTTGCCCAAAATTTCTAATACAACAACCGTAACAATCTGTGAATCTGGAAGTGTTACTTTAACTGCATCTGCCAGTGAAGGAAACGTTTTATGGTACGATTCTGCTACAGGCGGAAATCTATTACATACAGGTAGTAGTTATCCAACACCAATTTTAACAAGAAATACATCTTTTTATGCAACAGTTTCTATTGATGGATGTTTATCAATAGAAAGAACAGAAGTGCCAGTTACAGTAGTGCAAAGACCCACAATTACAAATATTAAAGAAGATTTAATTTGCTCTGGCTCTGCAACTTTAAGTGCAACAGCTTCTGCAGGAGAAGTTTTTTGGTATGATGCTGCAGGAATATTTTTAAAAAAAGGAAATAGTTATTCGCCACAAAACCTAACTTCAACAACTACCTATTTTGTTGAAGCAAATAACTCTAATTGCATTTCATCTCCAAGAATACCTGTAATTGCGAAGGTAGATAGCTCAATTCCGCAATTTGACCTTGTCCAAAATAATTACGTTTTGTGTGATGATATTGGCTCTGTTACGCTAAAAACAAAAAATGCTTTAAATAATTACAGTTATGTTTGGACTAAGGATGGAAAAATTATTTCTGGAAATCAAGCTTCAAATAAAATTAATGCAACAGGTAAATATTCAGTAAAAGCAGTTTCTTTAGCGGGTTGCGAATCTTTAGAAAAAACAATTACTGTTTTTAATTCTGAAAAAGCTACCATTACTAATAATGATGTTGTAATTATAGATGATTCTGCTAACAATTCTATTAGAGTTATCAATAATAATTTAGGAATTGGTGATTATCAATTTTCTTTAGATGATGAATTTGGCACTTACAAAGATCAAGGATTTTTTCAAAATATTGCTATTGGCAAACACACCTTATATGTTAAAGACAAAAAAGGCTGTAAAACTGCAACCTACAATTTTTCTATTCTTTGGTATCCAAGATTTTTTACACCAAATGATGATGGAAAAAATGATGTATGGAAAATTAATGGGTTGGTAGATAGTTCATTTATCACATTAGATATTTATATTTACAACAGGTTTGGAGTTTTATTACACAAAATTAATTCTTCTGTAGGAAGTTGGAATGGAAAACATCAAGGAAAAAACCTACCTTCAAACACCTATTGGTTTAGAGCAATTCTAACTGATAATAATAATCGAAAAATAGAAAAAACAGGAAGTATTAGTTTAATAAGAAATTAAAAAAATATGGCTTTAGTAACACCTTTAGGAGCAGAACACGATTTAGAAACAAAAGAATTGGCAAAGTTTTTTAATGAAACTTTAGGCTTTTGCCCAAATTCAGTTTTAACTATGCAACGCAGACCCGCAATTTCGAAAGCTTTTATAAACCTTAACAAAGCTGTTATGGCAAATGAAGGCAGTGTTACTTCTGCTTTAAAAAGAATGATTGCTTGGATTTCTAGTAATGCAACAGGCTGTAGATATTGCCAAGCGCATGCAATTAGAGCTGCAGAACGTTATGGTGCAGAACAAGAACAATTAGATAATATTTGGGAATACAAAACTCACCCAGCTTTTTCGGAGGCAGAAAGAGCTGCCTTAGATTTTTCTTTGGCAGCATCTTTGGTGCCTAATGCTGTTAATGCAGAAATAAAAGAACAACTATACAAGTACTGGGATGAAGGAGAAATTGTAGAAATGTTAGGTGTAATTTCTCTATTTGGATATTTAAATCGCTGGAATGATTCTATGGGTACAACCTTAGAACAAGATGCCATTGAAAGCGGAAATCAATATTTAAGTAAATACGGTTTTGAAGTTGGTAAACACAATGGCTCTCAATACTAAAAAAAAGTATTATTTTTAAAAAATAAATGCCTTTCCAGAATTCTGAAAAGGCAAATAACAAAATAATTAAGGTCCCCCAACCTTTTCATATTTACTAATCAAAAGTAGTGAAACTACCAAGTTTTGCTCTTGCAATTTTCGCAAAAAAAAAATTCTTTTTTTGTGAATTTTAAGTATGAAAAAAAAGACCTTTATGGAAAAAATTGAAGAAAAACTATTTAACTATATTAATAAAAAACTCCCTAAAAATGTATCACTCATAGAAGATATTGCTGATGTTTTAGATTTAAGTTATGATGCTGCTTACAGAAGAGTTAAAGGAAAAACAGCATTAACTTTATCTGAAACTTTAAAACTTACCAATCATTATAATTTTGAAATACCTGATGTGTTTTCTACAAAAGAAACCATTAGCGTTAAAAAAACGGATCAAGTTAATTCTATAGAAGAGCTAAAAGATTATTTTGATTATGCAGTAAAAGAATTGCAAGATATTTCTAAATTTAAAAATTCGAACTTAATTTTTGCTGCAAAAGATTTACCCTTTTATTATTCTTCTGGGTTGTATAGAAAATTTAAAATGTACACTTTTTTAAATGTATTGTCAGATCAGTTTAAATTTACAAAATGCCCATTTAAAGATTTTGATAGAGAAAATATCTTGCTAAATAAAATTAAAGAACTAGAAATAAGTTATGAAAATATTACGACAACTGAAATCTGGAGCGCAAATACGCTAACAAGTTCTATAAACCAAATTTTATATTTTTTTAAAATTAAATTGGTAAATAAAAAAAGTGCCTTAGAAATTTGTAACGATTTAAAAAACGTTCTAAATGGAGTAGAAAAACAATGTATTAAAGAGAAAAGAGGAAGTGGGTCAAAAAAATATGAATTATTTAATAATGAAATTTTAAACTTAAACAACACAGTTTTCTTTAGAACAGAAAGTCAAAAAAAATTATACATACCGTTTACAACTTTATCCTATTTAAAAATATCAGACAAAGAAACTTGTGCAACCATTGAAAAATATTTTTTAAAACAATTGCAATTTTCAAAGCAATTATCAGGTAATGCAGAAATAGACAGAACTATATTTTTTAACTCTTTGTACGAAAGAATAGATAAATTAAAAAAACAGATAGAATTGGGATAAACGCATATTATTTGATAATAGTTGCTACTCTTTTTTGCAATTCGGGTATCACATTTTGCTCAAACCAAGGGTTTTTAGTCAACCAAAAACGATTTCTTGGACTTGGATGTGGCAATGTAAAATACTTAGGTAAATATTCAGGATAATTATCAACTGTTTCTGTAAGTGTTCTTTTGGCTTTGCCTTTTAGATAATAATTTTGCGCATACATTCCAATAAGAATTATCAATTTTAAATTTGGCATTTTATCAAATAATTGTTGATGCCATTTTGGAGCGCATTCTTTTCTTGGAGGTTTATCTCCACTTTTTCCTTTTCCAGGATAACAAAATCCCATTGGTACAATGGCAAATTTTTCTACGTTATAAAAATCTTTATCAGAAACATTTAACCATTTTCTAAGTTGTTTTCCGCTTGCATCGTTCCAAGGAATTCCAGATTTGTGCACTTTTGTTCCTGGTGCCTGACCAATAATCACGATTTTAGAATTTTTATGGCCCGTAACTACAGGATTTGCACCTAAATCTAAATAAGGTTCGCAAATAGTGCATTTTTTTATTTCTGAAAGGAGGTTTTGCATTTGCTTGTAAAATCATCAAATTTTTAGAAATAATTTATTTTCAGGTTCAGGAAGTTTTTCAATACTCTTTAAAAATTAGTTATCAACTGCGCTCAAACAAACAATTGTTACATTTTAAAATTGATAAATTATTACATTACTTTTTCCCTTCAACCACAATAACAATTTCTCCTTTTGGTGGTTTGTTGGTGTAATGTTTTAAAACTGCTTTTGCAGTTCCTCTAACAGTTTCTTCGAACATTTTTGTGAGTTCTCTAGAAACAGAAACTTGTCTGTTGGCTCCAAAATATTCTGCAAAATGCCCTAATGTTTTTACCAATTTATGTGGCGATTCATAAAAAATCATAGTTCTGGTTTCTTCCGCTAATAAAAGTAAACGCGTTTGTCGCCCTTTTTTAACGGGTAAAAAACCTTCAAAAACAAACTTATCATTAGGTAAACCAGAATTTACCAAAGCTGGCACAAAAGCCGTGGCTCCAGGTAAACACTCAACATCAATCTTATTTTCTACACAAGCTCTTGTTAATAAAAAACCTGGGTCTGAAATTGCTGGAGTTCCTGCATCAGAAATTAATGCACAAGTTTCTTCGTTTTTTAATCGATTTAAAATGCCTTCTATAGATTTATGTTCATTGTGCATATGATGACTGTGCATTTGCGTAGCAATCTCAAAATGTTTTAAGAGTTTTCCGCTGGTACGAGTATCTTCAGCTAAAATAAAATCGACTTCTTTCAAAACTTTAATGGCTCTAAAAGTCATATCTTCTAAATTGCCAATGGGTGTAGGAACTAAATATAATTTACTCATTAATCTTAGTTTTTAATTTTTTGTGTTGAGTTTTTAGTGAACTTAAAACTCACAACTCAACATTTAAAACTTTTTAAATAGATTCGTATTCTTCCACAGTAATAGCTGCCACAATATCTCCTGTATGTTTTATAGAAAGAGGCTCAAACAACAAAATATGAACTTCTTCTTTTGCAATGGGTTTATGCTCTATTCCTTTTGGAACGATGTAAAATTCGCCTTCTTTTAGTGTGATTGTTTGGTCTCTCAATTCAATCTCTAAACAACCTTTTATCACCAAAAATAATTCGTCTTCATAATCGTGTTTATGAAAAACAAATTCTCCTTTTAATTTTGCTAGCAATATTTGTTGATTATTTAACTCGCCAATTTTCTTTGGCGACCATAAATCTTGAAATAACTTGAATTTTTCTTGAATATTAATTACACTCATAAATACAAACTTACAAAAGAATTGTGTAAAATTCTTTTGTAAGTTAAGTTAATAAAAACGAAAAACTGGGGGATTATTTGATAATAATTTTTTTAGTTAATGAGTTTTGATTTTCATCTTTTATCTTCATTATATAAATTCCGGAATGCAAAGAAGATATATTTATTGATGGTTGATTTTTGTTTGATAAAACCAATTGTCCAAATTGATTGTAGACTTTAAGTGATGTTATTATTGATGACGATTTTATAGAAACCACACTTTTTACAGGGTTAGGAAATATTTTAAAATTCGTTTTAGATACAGCGTTTACATTTAAAGCAGTAACATTTTTATACAACTTTATTCTGTCTTTATTTCTTGAAGCAGTTAATACATCTAAATCTCCATCATTATCTATATCTGTACCAAAAACGTGATAAGGAGCAACTTCTGATGAAGTAATTACAATCTGATTTCCAAAACTTCCTTTTCCATTTGTATTTTTGTACCAACCAATTTTACTGTCTTCGTAATTTGAAGAAAGAATATCTATATCTCCATCAGAATCTACATCAGCAGCAAAAATAGAATTTACCTTATATGCTTTAGATGTTATTAATTTTTCTGAACTAAAAGTTCCATTTCCATTATTGCTAAACCAAACAATTTTATTGTGTCCAGAACTTGTTCCAATAACATCTAAATCTCCATCTTTATCAATATCAGCAGCAGTTACATCTGTTGCTACATCTAATGTAGATGATAAAACTTTTTCGCTAGTAAAAGAACCATCTCCATTATTTTTATACCAAGAAATATAATCGTTAAAAGAAGCTGTTAGTACATCAATATTTCCATCTTTATCTAAATCTGCTGCAAAAACTGCAACAGGATTGCCTGCTGTAGATGAAATTATAATTTCGTTACCAAAATCATTCATTCCGTTGTTTTTATACCAAGCAACTTTGTTGTCTAAACGAGAAACAGAAATAACGTCTATATGACTATCATTGTCTAAATCTGCTGCAAAAACATCGTAAGCACTATCTGCATTTGTAGAGATTATTTTTTGAGAACTAAAATTACCTTTTCCATCATTTTGATACCAAGCAATTTTATCATCGTCGTAAGAAGCAGAAAGAACATCTATAAAACCGTCTTTATTTAAATCTTTGGCATAAACAGTCCAAGGTTTTTTAACACTTGTTGTAATAATTTGTTGTGATCCAAAAGTGCCCTGCCCATTGTTTTTATACCAAGCAATTTTGTTGTCATTTAATGATGCAGAAAGCACATCTACAAGTCCATCTCCATTTAAATCTGCTGCAAAAACACAATTTGCACCATCTGTTTCTGTAGTTACTAAATTGCTTTGAAAACTAACTTGTGAGTTTACCAAAGTAACAATTAATAACATTATTGAAGTAAGTATTTTTCTTTTCATAGTGTTTGTTTTTAAGAATGAATATTGGTTTTTGCCTACAAAAACCTTAGATTTCTTGTAGGCAAAAATTTGATTAAAAAACTCTAGCAATCTAAATTAATGCTCTTTTCTACCTCTTTTATAAGTAGATCTAGCGTCTTTAGTTCAGACTCTTTTACACAACTTTTAGATTTGTTTAAGGCATTTAAATACGTTTTTCCTTTTTTCTTTAAATCTGTACAGTTGGCAGAGGTTTTATCCATTTGAAAAGCAGATAATGCTGAATAGTAACTTACAGAAGTTGTTTTAATAAGCTGAACACTATCTTGGCAAGGATTAACATCATCACTTTTGTTACTAGAACAAGAAACATTAAACAACATAACTGTTAATAATAACACAAATACTCTTTTTAAGTTTTTCATTTTAATTTATTTTAAGATTATACTACAAAGTTATATCCCAAATAAAAAAAAACGACCATAACAAATAGTGATTTTTATCACCCAAAAGGGTGATTTGATTAAAAAAACTAAAAAATGATTATGAAATTTTCTGGATAGCTTGCACCCTATTTTTTACATCTAACTTTGTGTAAATGTGATAAATATGTGTTTTAATGGTGTTATTAGACACAAACATTTTCTCTGCAATTTGTGCATTGCTAAGTCCGTTAGATATATGCTCAAGAACTTCTATTTCTCTTTTTGATAATTGAAATTCTTTTAGTTCTTTTTTAGATAAAGAAACACTTTTTTGATGCCTAGATTTTAGCTTTTTAATTTGAAGTAAATAATTTTGAAGCTGCGTATTTTTTTGTTCTAATTCTAGCGATTTATTTCTTCTGAATAAAAAGAAAGCAATTAATAAAACAAACAGACTTATAACTCCTAAAATAACACTTGTTATAAACAAAGAAAAATTAGATGCTGCTTTTTTTTCTATGCTATTTTTAGCTTTTGCTAAAGATTGAATCTTAGAGTCTTTTTTAGAAGATTCATAACTAATTTGCGAACTAATAATACTTTTCTGTGAAGCTTCATTTAAAATGCTATCTCTAAAAGCCAGTACTTGTTTTTGAGTGTTTAAAGCTTTTTTATATTGGTTGGTTTTAGCATAATAACTTGTTAAGGTTTTATAGCCCAATAAAATATTTTCTTTAGAATTTATTTCTTTAGCTTTATCTAAACCAATATTAATGTAAATTTTTGCTTCTTTAATGTGGTTTAAATGCAGTAGATTAATTCCAATATTCAAGAAACTTTTACTTAAATATCTTGTATTATGATATTTTTTTAATTGCGGAATAGATTTAAAATAAAATTCATTAGATTTTTTATACTCTTTTTGTTTTTGATACAACTTTCCCAGTAAAGTATATTTTATAGAAACACCTTCTTTTCTAGGATGTTTTATAGCTAAATCTAAAGACTTGTTTATATAAAAATGCGCAGAATCATAAGCTTGTTTTTCAATAAAGATTTCACCTAAATTGGCATACCCGTATTCTTGTCCTTTTTTATTCTCTCTTTCTTTTTCTAATAAAATTGCTTTTCTTAAATAAAACAACGCTTTATCATATTGTTGTGTATCAATAAAAACATTTCCAATACCATTTAAAGCAATAGAAACACTCCTCTTATTATTTATTTTTTCTGATAATTTTAAAGCTTTAAAATAATGATTGAAAGCTTCTTTTTCTAAATTTACCTTTCTATAAGTAACACCAAGGTTATTTAAACATTTTATGATTAATAAAGTATCTTTTGTTTGATTTAAAAAAGATAATGCTCTTTTATGATTTGTTATGGAGCTACTGTAATCCTGTTCATATCTAGCAGTAAGTCCTTTTCTATCATAGCAAACGCCAATTCCTTTTATATAAAAAATGTCTTTAGAAATAGTTAAAGCACTTTCTAAAACACGCTTATCAATTTCTTTTTGCCTAATAGATTGTTTGTATAAACCAATTAAATTATCAACCTTTTTTATAGAATTTGGAGTATTTTTAATTGACTGAAAAGTGCTGTCAATTTTTACTCTTTTTTTTTGAGAAAATAAAGGAATCGTTACAATTAAAACACACCATAAAACAAAGAAATGCCTCACAACAAAATGTTTCTTTCAAAGATAAAACTAAATTGCTAGATTCTTTCAATTTTTTCGCCTTTTTAGTTAAATTTGCAGTCCATTAAATAAAACTATTTTACACTCACTGTATAAGGTTAGTTTTAATTTTTAAAAATAAAAAAATGTACAGAAGTCATTCTTGTGGTGAGCTAAGAACATCACACATTAATACAGAAGTAACTTTAGCAGGTTGGGTGCAAAAATCAAGAGACAAAGGTTTTATGATTTGGGTAGATTTACGTGATAGATACGGAATTACACAACTTATTTTTGATGAAGAGCGCACACCAGCAACAATGATGGAAAAAGCAAAATCTTTAGGTAGAGAATTTGTGATTCAAGTTACAGGAACTGTAATTGAGCGTGAGTCTAAAAATGATAAAATGCCTACAGGAGACATTGAATTATTAGTATCAGATTTAAAAATACTTAATGCAGCTGTGCTGCCACCTTTTACTATTGAAGACGAAACCGATGGTGGAGAAGATATTAGAATGAAATACAGATACTTAGATATTCGTAGAAATCCTGTTAAAGACAGTTTAATATTTCGCCATAAAGTTTCTATGGAAGTTCGTAAATACTTGTCTGACCAAGAATTTATTGAAGTTGAAACTCCTTATTTAATAAAATCTACGCCTGAAGGCGCAAGAGATTTTGTAGTTCCTTCTCGTATGAATGAAGGTCAGTTTTATGCTCTGCCACAATCTCCCCAAACCTTTAAACAATTGTTAATGGTTGGCGGAATGGATAAATATTTTCAGATTGTAAAATGTTTTAGAGACGAAGATTTACGTGCAGACAGACAGCCAGAATTCACACAAATAGACTGTGAAATGGCATTTGTAGAGCAAGAAGATATTTTAAATATTTTTGAAGGATTAACACGTCATTTACTAAAAGAAATTAACGGAGTAGAAGTTGATAAATTTCCAAGAATGCAATATGATGATGCAATGAGTTTGTATGGAAATGACAAGCCAGACATTCGTTTTGGAATGGAGTTTTGCCCCTTAATCCCCAAAGGGGAAACCTTTGGGTTTTCTGTTTTTGATGATGCAGAATTGGTTATTGGAATTAACGTTAAAGACTGTGCAAATTATACTAGAAAACAAATTGACGAACTTGTAAAATGGGTAAAAAGACCACAAATTGGCGCAACTGGTTTAATTTGGATAAAATATAATGAAGACGGTTCTTTAAAATCTTCTGTAAATAAGTTTTTTGATGAAGATTATTTAAAACATTTTGCCGATGCTATGGATGCAAAAGCAGGTGATTTGATGCTAGTTTTATCGGGCGAAACCAATAAAGTAAGAACGCAAATGTCTGCTTTAAGAATGGAATTAGCAGAACGTTTAGGATTAAGAGATCCTAAAGTATTTGCGCCTCTTTGGGTTATCGATTTTCCGCTATTAGAGTTAGATGAAGAAACGGGTCATTACCACGCAATGCATCATCCTTTTACATCGCCAAAACCTGGGCAATTAGCATTGTTAAACACAAAACCAGGAGAAGTAAAAGCAAATGCTTACGATTTAGTTTTAAACGGAAACGAAATTGGTGGAGGTTCTATTAGAATTCACGATAAAGAAATTCAGGCAACTATGTTAAAGCATTTAGGTTTTTCTGAAGAAGATGCCAAAGCACAATTTGGTTTTTTAATGGATGCTTTTGAATATGGTGCGCCTCCTCATGGAGGTTTGGCTTTTGGTTTAGATAGATTAGTGGCTATTTTAGGCGGACAAGAAACCATTAGAGATTTTATTGCGTTCCCAAAAAATAATTCTGGTAGAGACGTAATGATTGATGCGCCAGCTTTTATTGATGAAGAACAATTGAAAGAATTGAGTTTGAAATTGAATATTGAAGAATAAAATACATTTTTTAAAATAAAATAAACCTCACAGGTTTTAAAAACCTGTGAGGTTTATTTTATTAAAATTTCACTACTTTTAAATTATGAAAAAAATCATCCTATTTCTATTATTTTTCAGTACAATAATTTCCTTTTCTCAAGAACTTACAGGAAATCAATTATTGGAAAAAGCAATCAAGTTTCACGATCCAAATAACAATTGGGCAACTTTTAAAGGTACTTTATTTGTAACAATGGAAACCCCAAAACGCACTCCAAGAGAAAGCAAAATTACTATTGATTTACCGAAACAATACTTCTCAGTTACAGCAAAAAAAGACACCATTATTACCAATTTTAACGTAAACGAAGATGATTTTAAAATCAGTTTTAATGGAGATGAAAATCCTTCTGATGAAATTAAAAAGAAATACGGTTTGAACAAAGAAAGAGCAAATATGTACAAAAATTATTACACGTATTTGTATGGTTTGCCAATGAAATTAAAAGACAATGGAACAATTATTCATCAAAAAGTTGAAAAAAGAAAGTTTAAAGGCAAAGAATATTTGGTTTTAAAAGTTACTTATAAAAAAGAAGTAGGTAAAGACACTTGGCATTTTTATTTTAATCCAAAAACCTATGCAATGGAAATCTATCAGTTTTTTAAAAAACCCAAAGATAGTGGAGAATATATTTTATTATCAGAAATAGAAACAATTAATAATATTAAAATGCCAAAAATAAGAGCTTGGTATTATAATAAAGACGATAAATATTTAGGAACTGATATTTTATCATCAAAAAAATAAATAAAAAGACAATTGTCATTTCGAAATGAGTGAAGTATGAACGATTGAGAAATCTAGATTTATCCTCATTCTTTATTCGGAATGACATTAAAAATAAAATGGCATCAAGAAAAAAAATATTTAAAAAGATTTTAATTTGGAGATATAGACATATCTCTGAACGTCAGTTTGTTTATATTTTAAGTATTCTAGTTGGTTTTTTAGCTGGATTAGGAACAGTTTTACTAAAAAACATTACGCACTATATCCAATTACTTTTAGCAGTAGATTTTTTAAAGAACTCAAAGAGTTCTATGTATTTTATTTTTCCAATTATTGGTTTATTAATTGTTGTTATTATAAAAAAAGTTTGGCTAAAAAAACATATTGGTCACGGAATTTCTACCACTCTTTATGCCATTTCTAAGAGAAAAGGAATTATCCCTAAATATAACATTTATGCATCTTTGCTAACAGCTCCATTAACAGTTGGTTTTGGGGGTTCTGTAGGGTTGCAAGGACCCGCAGTTAGTGCAGGTACAGCTTTGGCTTCTTACACTTCTAGGTTGTTTCATATGAACACAAAAACAAGAATGCTTTTAATTGGTTGTGCAACTGCAGGCGCTATGTCTTCTATGTTTAAAGCTCCTATTGCAGGTATTGTTTTTGCTTTAGAAGTATTTAGTTTAGATATTGCATTTGTTTCTTTAGTTCCTTTATTATTAGCATCAGTTGCTGCTATTGTAACATCGTATCTTTTTTTAGGTTCTGATGTTTTACTAGGCTTTGAATTAAATGATAAATTTAAAATTGGTGAAATAGGTTTTTATGCCATTTTTGGGATTTTTACAGGAATCATATCTGTCTATTTTTCTGTAGTCTATTTTGCTATTAGAAATTTTTTTTATCAATTTAAAAAACGATTTGTTAGATTAATTATAGGAAGTGTAATAATTGGTTGCATATTATACCTTATGCCCTCTTTATATGGTGAGGGTTATGGATTAATAAATAATTTATTAGAAGGAAATCATATTGCAGCAATTGGTAATACTCCTTTTTCTTTTGACCATAATAGCGTTTGGATTGTTATTATACTCTTATTACTCATCACTTTTTTTAAAGCAATAGCAATGAGTACCACTTTTGCTGCTGGCGGTGTTGGTGGTATTTTTATTCCTACATTAGTTATGGGTTCTGCACTTGGTAATGCTTTTGCAAAAATTATTAACAACATAGGTTTAGGTTTTCATGTTTCTGAAGCTAATTTTACTTTGATTGGAATGACAGGTTTAATGGCTGGAGTTTTACATGCACCTCTTACTGCCATATTTTTAATTGCCGAAATTACAGGTGGTTACGATTTATTTGTTCCGTTAATGTTAGTAGCAGCTATCTCTTTCTCTATTACAAAATATTTTATTTCTAACTCTATTTATACTTATAAATTGGCACAAAGAGGAGAACTCATTACACATAATAAAGATAAAAATGTGATGATGATGATGCAAATTGATAAACTGATTGAAACCAATTTTAAAGAAATTTACCCAGAGATGTTATTAGGTGATATGCTAAAAAAAGCAGTTGCCACATCTGCAAGAAATATTTTTCCGGTAATTAATAAAGAAAAACAATTTTTAGGAATTGTTTTGTTAGATGATATTCGCCCAGTAATGTTTGATGCTGAAATGTATAAAAGTGTTACTGTTGAAGCTTTTATGAAAGCTGCACCAGAAATAATTTTACAAACAGATTCTGTAGAAAAAGTAATGAATAAATTTAAAGTAAGTGGCGCTTGGAACTTACCCGTTGTTAAAAACGGAAAATATGTTGGTTTTATTTCTAAATCAAAATTATTAACTGCTTACCGAAATAAATTGGTAGAAGTAACTTCTTAAAAAAGAATGAGAACCAATAGTTTTTCGCAAAAAATGAGCAAAAAATCTAACCAAGAGTTAGAGAACATCATAAATGAAAAAGACAAATATAATTTTGAAGCGATTCAAGCAGTAGTTTGGGAATTAGAAAACAGAAATTTAATTAACAAAGAAGACCTACTTTACACGGAATATTCTAAAGAAATCGAAGTTGTAAAAAACACAGAACTAGAGCAAAAACTTAAAGAAAACGAAAGTCCTTTTAAAGAATTAGTACTCCCTGTTCTATATTCTAAACAAGCAATACAAGGGTTTACAATTTTATTTTCTACAATATTTGGTGCGGTTTTATTAATGTCTAATTTAAAAGTTTTAAAGAAAATAAAAGCTAGAACTCAAGTACTTATTTTTGGTATTATTTACACCATAATTTCAGGTGTGCTTTTAAATCTAATGCCAAGAACATTTTTGTTAACATTGATATTTAACTTAATAGGATATCTAATTTTAATAGCATTTTTTTGGAACAAAAATTTAGGAAAAGATTTACAATACAGAAAGAAAGAAATTTGGAAACCTTTAATTATATCTATCATAATTTTAGTTGCTGTTGTTTTTTTACAATTTTTACCTCAAATACTTTTAGAATAAATTATTTCCCAGACAAAAACTTAACTACTAAATCTGGGAAATCTGTAAAAGCACCATCTATATTTGCATCAATAATAAGTGTTTGCATCATTTCATTAAATGTAGAAAACTCATTTAAAGCATCAGCTCTAAATGTATAAGGGTGCACCTTTAAACCCAATTTATGCGCATCAGAAACTAAAGAAGTAAACGTAAATTTATCGCTTACTTTTTTGTCTAAAATTTGTTTGTACCAAGGTCCAATTCCGTCTGCATAAGTTGCAAAGTGTTTAAGATTTTTTGCTTCTTCTGGAAACTCCATTAATTGTACTAAAAACAATTCCGATTTTAATTCTTTTCTAATTCTTTCTAATTCTTTGGCATCAAAACACTGTAAAATACAATTGTCTTTTTTGGTTTTATAGCCATAATCAGAAAGTATTTTTAGAACAATTTCTGTAAGGTTTTTTCCTTCTTTTTTATGAAATTCTGGAGCTTTAATTTCTGGATAAATTCCAATATTTTTTCCTGTAGAGTTATTTAATCCTTGTATCATTTCTATTTCTTCTTGTAAAGAATGGAGTTTAAAATTTCCTTTTCCTTTCGGAAAACGATTTTTATAAACTTGCACTCCTGTTTTAGGATTAAAACGTTCTGAAACTTGTAGGGTTTTTAGTTCGTTAAAGGTAAAATCTATCACATAAAATCTACCATCATTTCTTTTTCTATTTGAGAATTTTGTGGCAACATCAGTAACATCATCTAAATAAATATCATGAATTACAATGGGCACATCGTCTTTACTCAACACCAAATCTTGCTCTATAAAATCAGGATTCATAGCATAAGCCATTGCCTTAGATTCTATTGTGTGCTCTGGCAAATACCCAGAAGCGCCTCTGTGAGCAATCACTATTTTTTTATTCATATTGAATTCTTTTTTTGTTGGATTGCAAGATAAAAACAGCAAACCAATCAAAAATACTGAAATAGATTTCATTTTTTTATAATTTTAATTATTCTGATAAAAATCACACTTTAATTTTTATATTTTTTATTCGTGATAATCTGTGAAATTCGTGTTATTAATATGTTTAAAAATATAACTTTTGTAGTTTTGTAATATGAAATTAGCGTTAAAAATTATGTTTGTTATCTTTTTAATTTGGGTAACAATAGGAATTTACCTTATAAATATCGAACACGAAAAAGCCCAAATTGTAATGGGTTTAGGAGTTTTTTATTTTTCTTTTTTGTTTATGCCATTCTTTATTTATTACAGATACAGAGATGGAAAATACAAGAAATACATTTTAAATGATGAAAAGTTAAAGAATGCTTTTAAAAATGTTGGAAAAGATTAGATACTTAGTGTTATTCTGAACTCGATTCATAATCTCAATCTTTTGTTTTGTGAGAACCTGAAACAAGTTCAGGTTGATGCGAAAACAATCTTAATCTTTCTTTTTTAAAAAAGCATACACAGGAAAATGGTCTGAAAATCCGCCCTGATACCACTTGCCAATATAGGTTCTAAACGGGCTTCCTTTTAGTTTTCCTCTAAAAACCTTCATCCATTTTTTATTAAAAACCTCTGCATATTTAAAATATAATTTGCCTTCTTTTTTTACTAAAAAATTTTTACTAAATATTATTTGATCAAATAAATTCCATTTTCCATCATAGGTTAACGTTCCATTACCTTTAGCTAACAAGCTTTCCATAGGATTGTAAAAATCGTCTAAAACCAAATATTCTTTAACACTTTTACTTGTTGGATCGTCATTAAAATCGCCCATAATAATAATTTTTGGGTCAATTTCTTTATCGTTAATTGCATCAATAATACTCCTAACAGTTTCTGCAGCCGTAATTCTTTTGTGCGCTGTTTCTGCGGCTCCTTCTCTTCTAGAAGACCAATGGTTTACCAAAATATGCACCAATTCTCCGTGTAAATTTCCAGTAACTTTTAAAATATCTCTTGTGTAATCTCGCGCTCCATTTTCATCTTCTAAATAAACAGGATAGGTTTCAGAACCCAAATACTCAAAGGCTTGTTTGTTGTACAATAAAGCAACATCAATTCCGCGTTCGTCAGGAGAATCGTAATGGGCAAAACCATAATGATACTTTTTTAAGGAAGAAGAATTTATTAAATCGCTCACAACTTTTGCATTCTCAACCTCTACCAAACCAACTATTGCTGGTGGATATTTAGAACGATTCATCCCTAATTGAGAAATTACAGAACCTAATTTTTTAATCTTAACTTTATAGCGTTTGTAGTTCCATCTTTTTTTTCCTTTGGATGTAAAATCATCATCTAAAGTTAACGGATTATCTTTTGTGTCAAATAAATTTTCTACATTATAAAAGCCAATGGTAGTTATTCTTTTACTCTGTTTTGATGATGCTATTGATGGAAACATTTTCTAGAATTTAGAATTTGAAAAGTACAAAAATAACTTAACTTTGTGGCTTATGATAGATCAAAAAGAAGCAACATCAGAAAAAGCGGTTTTAATAGGAATTATTACGCAGCAACAAGACGAATCTAAATCTGAAGAATATTTAGACGAGTTAGAATTTTTAACTACAACTGCTGGGGGAGTTACCGTAAAACGTTTTGTGCAAAAAATGGAAAGACCCAATCCTAAAACTTTTTTAGGAACTGGTAAATTAGATGAAGTTAGAGATTTTATTAATGCACACAATATTGGTACTGCGATTTTTGATGATGAATTATCGCCTGCACAATTGCGTAATATCGAGAAAATTTTAGACTGTAAAATCTTAGACAGAACCAATTTAATCTTAGATATTTTTGCGCAAAGAGCGCAAACAAGTTCTGCTAAAACACAAGTAGAATTGGCTCAAAGCGAATATTTATTACCACGTTTAACCAGACTTTGGACGCACCTAGACAAACAAAAAGGTGGAATTGGAATGCGTGGACCTGGAGAAACAGAAATAGAAACAGACAGACGTATTATTCGTGATAAAATATCGCTGTTAAAAAAGAGACTCAAAACCATTGACAAACAAATGGCGGTTCAACGTAAAAACCGCGGCAAAATGGTGCGTGTTGCTTTGGTGGGTTATACCAATGTTGGTAAATCTACGTTGATGAATGTAATTAGTAAAAGTGATGTTTTTGCAGAAAATAAACTTTTTGCAACCCTAGATACTACAGTTAGAAAAGTGGTGATTAAGAACATTCCTTTTTTAATGACAGACACTGTTGGGTTTATCAGAAAATTACCAACACAACTGGTAGAATCTTTTAAATCTACCTTAGATGAAGTTCGCGAAGCAGATTTATTATTGCACGTTGTAGATATTTCTCATCCAAATTTTGAAGATCATATTGAATCTGTAAACTCAATTTTAGCAGATATAAATTGTGCAGACAAACCTACTTTAATGGTGTTTAATAAAATTGATGCGTACAAGTACGAAACCATTGATGAAGATGATTTAGTAACCGAAAAAGGAAAACAACATTACACTTTACAAGACTGGAAAAAAACGTGGATGAATGATTATGATGTAGCATCTATTTTTATTTCTGCTATAAATAAAGAAAATTTAGAGGAGTTTAAAGACAAAACCTATGAGGAAGTAAAAAAGATTCATATTCAGCGTTTTCCTTATAACGACTTTTTGTATTATGAATATAAAGAAGAAGAATAAAATTATTCTTCAGCACCATCCTCTTCTATAATCCCCATTTGCTTGGCACGATTTTCCCAAGATTTTCTGGCATAAGATTGCAAGTCTGCAATTTTATCGCTTTCATCCATAATTTCTAAACCAAGTAAAGTTTCTATAACATCTTCTTGAGAAACGAGTCCGCTTACAGAACCATATTCATCTACCACCAAAGCAATATGTTCTCTTTCTTTAATGAGTTTATCAAACAAATCTGGAATAGAAAGTTCTTTCTTTGTTACTAAAATGGTTCTTTTAATGGTTGCTAATTTTTCTTCGCCTTTCCCTTTAATAATTGCTTCTAATAAATTATCCTTTAAAAAATAACCAGTAATATCATCAGGATTTTCGGCAAAAACAGGAACTCTAGAAAAACGTAACATTTTATGATGGTCATAAAAAGATTGAATCGTTTCATTCTCATCAGCCAATTTTAACACTGATCTAGGTGTCATAATATCATTGACTTTTATCTCTTTAAAACCTATTAAATTTCTAATAACTTTACTTTCGTTTTCTTTAAAAACACCTTCTTTTTCAGCCATATCTGCCATCACCAAAAAACTTTCTCTGCTTAAAACACTTCCATGTCCTTTGCCTCCAATTAATTTTGTGGTTAATTGTAACAGCCATAGAATTCCTGTATATTTTAAAGGAAAAAGCATCACTTTTAAAGCTTTAGCAGTAAAATTTGCTAACTTTTTCCAGTAAGTTGCACCAATAGTTTTAGGTATAATTTCTGATGCCACTAAAATTAAAATTGTCATAATTGTAGAAACCACACCTACCATAAGATCTTCAGTAAATTGAATTCCAAAAAGACTTCTTGTTGTGGTTCCATACATTTCTGCATAGGCAACTTTAGCTTGCACACCTACTAAAATTGCGCCTACTGTATGAGCAATTGTGTTAATGGTTAAAATGGCAATAAGAGGTTTGTCTACATCTTTTTTTAAAGTTTCTAATTCTGATGCATATTTTTCTCCTTCACTCTTTTTTAAGTTGATAAAAGTTGGAGTGATACTTAGTAAAACTGCTTCTAAAATAGAGCATAAAAACGAAAAAAATATAGAAATAGCTGCGTAAAATATTAGTAATGACATTAATGATTAATTTTAAATGCTAAGTTACTCAAATAAAAAATATTTTATAGGTTTTTAATTCATAACAAAGAATTAAAATCATTGTCTTTACATTTAACAATCTCATTTATAGTGTACAAAAATTTTAAAAATAATCTTTCTAAATCTGGTTAAAAAATATGATGAAAAAACTTAAAAAGTGTTTGCTAAATAAACAAATCTTTATATATTTGCACCGCTCTTATAATTAAGGGTGGGTAATTATTAAAATTACTTTGAAAGTTCATAAAAATAATGACTGCGAAAGTAGCTCAGGGGTAGAGCATCACCTTGCCAAGGTGGGGGTCGCGGGTTCAAATCCCGTCTTTCGCTCTATTTTTAAATAATACCAATGCTGAAGTGGTGGAATTGGTAGACACGCTGGACTTAAAATCCAGTGAGCAGTAATGCTCGTATGGGTTCAAGTCCCATCTTCAGTACAAAAACCGTAACATTTATTTGTTACGGTTTTTTTGTTTTATATAGTTTCATTTTTGAGTAATCTAAGGGATCAAGTCAAAAAGTTGTGGGATTTAGGAGTTAGGCAAAAATATAGTAAGTTTAAAGAGGAAGAACTCTGTGTTTTTAACACCTCTAAATTGTGTTCTAAAAGCTTTTATCTTAGCATTAAAAGATTTTGCTGAAGTTTTGTTTTTGGTTTTATTAAATATCCAAGAAAGGTTTTGACATAGCTTGTATGCTTTTTCTATATCTGGATATTTTTTAAATAAGATACTGGCTCTTTGGTTTTGATTTTCAGTCTATTTACTACTTGATTTGTAGAGAAAATATCTACATCTAGCTAGTAATTGCTCCACAACTTTTGGTATTGAGCCATTTTTATTTTGGTCTTAAAATATTCAATAAAAGTAAAAAGAATGCTAATTTTACTTTTTAGTTTCTCCTTTTTTTGGCATTGGTCCTCGTAAATGAATAATCAATCCATTTAAAAAGTTTCTTAAAAACTGATCTCCACATTCCATATATTTAGGGTGATCTTCACTTCTAAAAATAGCTCCTAATTCTCCTTTGGTTACTTTAAAATCTACTAGTGCACAAATATTTATAATGTCTGTATCGCGTAATTTATGTGCTACACGTAATTTTTTAAAAATATCATTATTTGTTAATCCCATAGTATAAATGTAGTTATTTTAGGTGACTACTTTAAAAATTGCCCAAGCATAAATTGCAAATCTTGCAAAACGAAATAAGCCAAATAAAACTACGTTTTTAAACGGATATTTAATCATACCTGCTGCCATACAAGAAATTGAAAATGGTACGGGTAATAATGCTCCTACTAAAATTAAAAAACCTCCCCATTTTTTAGAGTTTTTTAAATGTTTAGCCATTTTTACTTCTAGATAGTTTTTTACTGCATCAATTTTTAAAACCATTTTTCCAATAAAATATGACAGCAAACCTCCTATGTAAGATAAAGTTGCTAAGATTGATAAATTTAAAACAGGCTGAGCTGTTTTTTTTGTCCAAGCAATAAAAATTTCTGGAGGAACTAAGCCTAATAAAGTTTCAGAAGTAAAAAAGAAGGAGAAAATTCCTAATCTAGAAAAGGTTTCTGTAATAGATTCTAAACCCTCATTAATATTATAAACATATCTATTTATTAAAAATAAACCAACAACAACAGATACTATTGGCACAAAAGCTTTCTTTATGCTTTCCCAAATAAACATATAAAAACCAGTTCTAGAATAATAACTATGCATTAGCTTAGCTCTTTCTTTTTTAGTTTTTATTCTTTTCTTTTTTGTCATTTTTGAGTTTCTGTTGATTTTGAAACGGTCTGCAAAAATAAGGACTTCTAACATATAAATGTTAAAATAAATTTAGATTAACGCATTTTTATGATTTTCTTAAATTCGCAGTATAAAAGAATAGAATGATTTGGCTTACAGATAAAATTGTGTTTCCTGCTTACGAGTTTACAACTGATGATGGAATTATTGCTTTAGGTGGAGATTTATCTGAAGAAAGATTGATTTATGCATATAAAAACGGCATTTTTCCTTGGTATTCAGAAGGAGTACCTATTGTTTGGTATTGTCCGCATAAAAGAATGGTACTATTTCCTAATGATATAAAGATTTCGAAGTCTATGAGAAAAATCATCCATAGAAATGAATTTACAATTACAGAAAATAAAGCTTTTGAACGAGTAATTTATAATTGTAAAAATATAGATAGAAATGATGGTTTTGGTACTTGGATTACAGATGATATGGAACAAGCTTACATTAATTTACATAAAAAAGGAATTGCAAAATCGATAGAAATTTGGTTAGAGAACAAACTTGTTGGTGGTTTATACGGATTAGAAATAAACAATATTTTTTGCGGAGAAAGTATGTTTAGCAAAGTTTCTAATACATCTAAATTAGCATTTATTCATCTGGCTAAAAACAAAAATTATAAATTAATTGATTGCCAAATTTATAATGACCATTTAGCAAGTTTAGGAGCTAAAGAAATTGAGAGAAGGGAGTTTTTTGAGGTTTTGAAAGCGTAATTTTGGATTTTAGCTAACGTGTTTGTGTATGATTAGTTGCGTGTTTTAAGCACTAAAGTTAGTAAATAAAACACAGATAGAAAGTCCGCGAGGACTTTCGTAAATTGGCTAAAACCAAGTAATTAATTATACACGGTGTTGGCAAATCGTTTTTTATTTCCAAATTATAATTCCTTTTTATTAATATTTAATTTATTTTTTCAACTTCTTTAAATTAATATAATCTTTATATTCCTCAATTATTTTTATAATTTCCTTTTCCGAATTTCTGACAAGATATTTTACTGTTTTTTTTCGGAATGGTTTGAACATTTTTACTATCCATATTTTTTCGTCAATTACTTTCGTTTTAAAGTGAATCTTGCAAAAGTTCAACAATTCAGGTTCAGTTTCAGAAATATCTAAATGAATAATTATACTATTATGTAAATATGTTCCAATAATATTGTCACAATGATATTCCACCATTATTTGTTCGTTTTGAAATTCAAATAAGATATTCCCATTTGAGTTTTCAGATGCTTTTACATATTTTTTCTTTAAAAGTTTTTTCAGTTTCTTCTTTCTTTTATTTCTTAAATATGGCTGTAAAATTTCATAAAGGAAAAAAAGTATAGATGTAATTATTAAAGGAATAATTATTGTCAGATAATTAAATTTTCCAATTCCAAAATACACTATTAACATTAAAATAAATAAGCTAATTATGTAAAGATATTTGTTCATTCAGATTTAGCTAATTAATGTTTGCCAACGTATACTCTGATATGACGTCCGTTCTAATGACTTATATCAGAAGTTAGCTAAGTTATACGTTTTTAAATTTAGAAACAAATTAAATTAAAAAACACCCAACTTCATTTTTTTGAAGTTAGGTGTTTAAAAAAAGCTTGGATTGATTTTTAAATTTTTCTTAAAAAAATATCTCCACTAATGGTGTTTAATTTTAAAAATGCTTTTCCGTTTTTAATGGTGGCAACAATTTTAGAACCATAAATTCTTTTCTTTTTGTTGTTATCAAAATTAATATCTAAATCAGAATAAATGCCACCTGTTAAAGTTTTTGCTTCAAACTTTGCGTCAGAAACATAAATATCTATATCACCACTTATAGTTTTTAGATGCATATCTTTTGAGTGTTTTTTTATGGTAATATTTCCGCTGATTAAGTCTAAATTTAGTTGCCCAATATAGCTTTCTGCCTCTACATCACCAGAAATACTTTTTACTTTTAATTGCATATTCTTTGGCATATAAATTACATAATCTACAACAACATTGTTATGATTTGTACAATAGTTGTAACTATTACAATCTTTTCCTTTATGAGTTATGGTTATTCCTTTTTTGTGTCTTTTAAAATATTTTCCGTAGTCGGATTTTATTTTATAAGTAGTACTTCCAATTTTATCACCTTTTAAAGAGAAAAAATCATTGTTTTTATTGTCATCAAGATTTACGGTTGCCTCAACATAAATTTCATTTTTACTCCAGTTTTTTACAACAATATTTTGAGCAAATTTTAGATGAACATAAACTTCATCAATATTAGAACTAGGGGTATTTTTAATTACTTTTTTTTGTGCTGCTAGGTTACTAAAAGTCAATAGTAATGCTATGAATAAGAGCTGTCTTTTCATTTTTTAGTATTTTAAATTATAGGAATTAGTTTGTAATTGGGTTCTGAAATAAAATCAGAATAAACTATTTTTTTCTTAAATAAATATTGCCCATAGAAGATTTAATATAAATTTTTACACCTCCGTTATTTAGTTTGCTAACAATACTTTTTCTGCCACTCACGTTAGGCATTCCTTTTTTCTTTGGAGTTTCAAAATCGAAATTCGTATAGACTGTACCTTGTGTTTTTAGCTCTAAATTAGCTTTCGTATTTGCAGGCAAAGCAACATCAATTTCTGCAACAGAAGTACTAATTGTTATGGGCGATTTTTGACTTACTTTATCAAAATCAATATCAACTTTTCCAACATTTGCATCAACCGTTATTGGACCTGTAACATTTTTCATTTTAATTTTACCAACATTAGCAGAAGCTTCTACTTCTCCTGTAAATCCATCCATTTCTATAGAACCTAAATTACCTGCATCTACAGAAATATTCATATTTTTTGGCAATGTAATTTTAATTCCGTGTCTTTGATGCATAGATTTTAAATCGGCAACATAAAGTACATTTTTTTCTTTGTTGATAGAAAAACCAAATCCGTTAGTATTGTCTTTTCCTCCTGGATAAATTGCAGTTAAACCTTTTCTTTTATCTTTTTTTTCTGCATCTTCTTTGTGCCAATGATTGTAGTTTTTATGCTTGCTGGCATTGTTTTCAATGATTAACTGATTTGTGTTTCCTGTTGTTAAAACAATTCTTGTATCGCTATTTAAAACAACTTTGCTAACTCCGGTTAAAGCGTATTTAAAATCTTTTTTTTGAGCAGTTACTATTGTGCTAACAAATAAAAGTAGGATTGCTATTTTTTTCATAATTTCTGAGTATTTCTTTTATAATAAATTGGGTAAATTAATTTGTATTTCTTGTTTTATAAACTCTGGAGTTTCTTCATTAGTAAGAATTTTTTCCATTGGTTTTAGAGCTCTTTTTTCTTGAATTTTTCCTAAAATTTGAATTAACTCTATTTGTACTGATGCGTTTTTTTCTGTTTCTAACGATTTTATAAAAGCTTCTCTAACAATTTCTTCTGATGAAAATTTAGACAATGTTTCTGCTGCAGCAGAACGTACATTTGCATTTTTATCAAAAAATAATCGGTTAATAATTGCTTGTATTATTTTTGTGTCTTTTTTGGTAAATTCTTCTGCATTTGTAACCGCTAAAATTCGTTTACTGGCAGAGTTATTCTCTAACATTGCTAATACTTCTTGCTTGTTTTCTTCTTTAATATTTGCAATTTTTGTAATGTTAGATTGATATTTTCCAAACAAAAAGGCACTAATAATAATGGCAATACTTGCCGCAACTTTTAAGAATGATTTCCATTCTTGTTTTGGTTGTAACACAACAACTTTTGGTTTGTTGTTCTCTATTTCTTGCGCTAACATTTTATCGAAATTTGCTTTTAATTTAGAGGATGGAATTTCCATTTCTTGATGCTCTAAAATCGACAAAAAAGAAATTGTTTTATCTAATTCTTTTTGGCAAGCAGCACAAGTTTCTAGATGTTTTTTAATGTCAGAATTTGCAACTTCTGATAAAGAACTTTCTAAATATTCTGATAATTTACTTTGTGTTTCGCTACATTTCATCACACTGTTGTTTGAAAATAGATTTTTTTTAATTTCTTTAAAGCTCTATGCACTTTTACTTTTATTGCATTTTCATTGCTACCAACAATTTGTGCAATTTGCTCGTATTTAATTTCCTGAAAACGATGCATCACAATTAATTCTCTATCAGAATTAGAAAGTTTTAACAAAGCTTTTTGCAAATGATCTAACGCTTCTTGTTTGCTTTCTGAAACTAAAGTTTCGTTTGCTTCCAATTTATCATCATCAATTATATTAGAACGTTCTTTTTTTGTTTTTTGATAATGACTTGAAAATATATTACGTGCAATTGTATATATCCAAGCTGCAAAATTTCCGTTTTTATAAGATGCTTTATATTTTATCACTTTTAAAAAAACATCTTGAGTTAAATCTTCGCTAACCATTTTATTATGAATCATTTTATTGAAAAAATTATAAATACGCACATTGTATCTGTCAAACAGAATCGTTAACAATTCTAATTTTCCATTGGCAATTTGTAACATAAGTTCCTCGTCAGTTAAATGTTTCAATGTTGGTTTTGGTTAGTTTCTATTATTAAAACCATCAATTTACAAAAAGGTTACATTTTATTTTTAAATTTTTTCTTGTTTGAAAAATTGTGTAATCGTTTAAAGGTTTATTTGTTTAAATGTGAAGCATAAAAAAACCTGAACAATTGTTCAGGTTTTTAAAATTTCTTAAAAAAAGAAATATAAGATTTTTATTTCTTAGCCAATAAATCTCTTATTTCTGCTAATAAATCTTCTTGACTTGGTCCTTTTGGCGCTTCTGGAGCAGGTTCTTCTTTCTTCTTAGTGGCATTAACACCTTTTACAATTAAGAACATTACAAAAGCAACTATAATAAAATCGATTACGTTGGTTAAAAAATCTCCATACAAAACAGCTACTTCTCCAGTAACTTTTCCTGCGCCATCTGCAACACCTTCTTTAACAATCCATTTTAAATCTTTGAAATCTGTATTAAAGATTAATCCAATTAATGGAGAAACAATTCCTCCTGTAAAAGAAGTTACAACTTGTTTAAAAGCTGCACCCATTACAAAACCTACTGCAATGTCAACTAGGTTTCCCTTCATTGCAAAGTCTTTAAATTCTTTAAGCATTCCCATTATTTATATGATTTTAATTAGTTTTTTATGTTGCTAAAATAGTAAAAAAATTATTGTTTTAACACTTTTTTAACACGTTGAGAAATAGCTGTTAAGGTTTCGTAAACAATGGTTTCTGATGTATTAGCAATATGTTTTAACATTTTTTGATTGTTAAAAATAATGACCTCATCTCCTTCTTTACAATCAATTTTAGTAATGTTTACCATCATCATATCCATACAAACATTACCAATAATAGGTGCTTTCTGATTGTTGATAAGTACATAACCTTTTTTATTTCCTAATCTTCTAGAGATACCATCTGCATGACCAATTGGGATGGTAGCTGTTTTAGTTGGTCTTTTTGCTATAAAAGCTCTATTGTAACCAACTGTTTCACCAGGTTCTATTAAATGAATTTGAGAAATAATTGATTTTAAATTATGTGTATTTTTAAGTTGGGCTGTTTCTTTTTCATCATTTCCAAAACCATACAAACCAATACCAATTCTAACCATATCAAACTGTGCTTTTGAGTAATTTACAATACCAGAAGTATTTAAAATATGTAACATTGGTTCATCACCCAAATGCTTATAAAATTGCTGCGCTATGTAAGCAAAATTATTTATTTGATTAATGGTAAAATCTTGTTCTTCTATATCTTCGCTCGCTGCCAAATGAGAAAATAAAGACTGAACTTTTATATGATTGGTTTCTTTTAAACTCGCAATTATTTTAGGAATATCTGTATGCCAAAATCCTAATCTATTTAAACCTGTGTTAAACTTTATATGAACAGGATAATTCATTAAAGGAATTTCATCTGCTAATTTTAAAAAAGCATTAAAAATTTTGAAATTGTATAAATTTGGCTCTAATCTATAATCTATAATAGATTTTAAATTGGGTATCTGTGGATGTAAAACTAAAATGGGAGTTTTAATTTTTGCTTCTCTTAAAGCAATTCCTTCTGTAGCATACGCAACAGCAAAATAATCTACTTTTTCTTCTAGAAATTTTGCAACTTGTACGCCATTGCTGCCATAACCAAAAGCTTTTACAACTGCTAAAATTTTGGTTTTGGGTTGTAATTTTTGTTTAAAATAATTTAGGTTATGTAAAAGTGCATTACCATCAATTTCTAAAACAGTTACATTATTATTCATTTATGCTGAATTTATTTCAGTATCAGTAGGATTTTCTTTTTGAGAAGCTTTTTCTTCTTGCTGATTTTTCATTGCTTTATAATAAGCAGCTCTACTTAAAGGTTCGTATTCTTGGGTTTCACCAAGCATAACTAAATCATCATTTTTTGTTTTTCTAAAACTATAATGTGCTAAGTTACCTGTGTGCGTGCAAACGGCATGTACTTTTGTAACATATTCTGCTGTTGCCATTAAAGCGGGCATTGGACCAAAAGGATTTCCTTTAAAATCCATATCTAAACCTGCCACAATTACACGAATTCCTCTGTTTGCCAAATCGTTACAAACCGCTACAATTTCATCATCAAAAAACTGCGCTTCATCTATACCAACCACATCAACATCATTTGCTAATAATCTTATATTTGATGAAACCGGTACAGGTGTAGATCGAATTCTATTATCATTATGAGAAACTACTTCTTCCTCATCATAACGAACATCTACTGCAGGTTTAAAAATTTCTACACTTTGTTTTGCAAATTGCGCACGTTTTAATCTTCTAATTAATTCTTCTGTTTTACCAGAAAACATTGAGCCGCAAATTACTTCTATCCAACCAAATTGTTCTGTATGATTTACTGTATTTTCGAGAAACATTTTGTAATTTTAGGCTTTAAATGAATAAATTTACTGTTACTTTGAGTTTCAACAAATTTATGAATATTTACGAGTAAAATAGAACTTCAATCAACAACTTATGCACAAAAGATTAGAATCCGATTTAATGAGTTTAGCACACAGCATTTTAAAAATGAAAAATAAAGAAGATGTGTTTGCTTTAAAAGAAAAATCGAAAGAAATTTATGAAAAATTGTCTTTATTGGCATTTGTTGAAGAGTACATTAACACAACACCTAACTCAAAAAACACAAAAGAAGAATTAATTTCTAAAATAGAAAAAGCAATAGAAAAGCAAAATGCTAATCCGCAAATTGTCGAAAAAAAAATTGAAGAGAAAAGGAGTATTCATCAATTAACAAATGAAGTTTTAGAAGTTAATAACGATGTAAAAGAAACAGAAATAATAGAACAACCTTTTGAGGCATTAGAAGAAATGATGTTTTCTGAAAAAGAACCAGAAATTATAGACGATGTTGTTAAAGTTGAAGAAAACAAAATTTTGTCTTTAGAAGAAGAATTACAAGATACCATACCTGTTGATGAAATTGCAGATTTGTTTGATATACCTGTATCAAAATCTTTAAATGATAAATTAACTACCAATATTCAAATTGGTTTAAACGATAGAATTGCTTTTGTTAAAAACTTATTTGAGGGTAGTCAAGAAGATTTTAATAGAGTGGTATCGCAATTAAATACTTATACTACAGAAAAAGAAGCAAAAAAGTTTTTGAATAAAATGGTAAAACCAGATTACGATTGGTCTGAACAAGAAGAATTAGAAAATCGTTTTATGGAAATTGTAGAACGCAAATTTGCATAATATTCAAAATTTTGGGTTTGGAATTCGGAATTAATACTCCCAACTTCAAACTTCAAACTTTAAACTTTAAACTTCAAACTTTAATTATTGAAACCCATTTTAATTCATACTCATTTTCATAGACGCAGAACAGGTGTTACCAGAAGCATAGAAAATGTGTTGCCTTATTTTAAAGATAAATACGAAACTTATATTTATGGTTATAATGTAAAAGGTGATAAAATTTCTACCTTAAAATTAAAATCATTATTATTTTCCGATAGAGAAGTTGTGGTGCATTGTCATAGAAATAATGAGATGATGAGAATGTTATTTTTACGATTCTTAGGAGCAAAATTTAAATTAGTCGCAACTCGTCATGCAGATACTGTTCCTTCTGGTTTAACAATAAAGTTACTTAAAAAAGCAGATAAAGTTGTAACGCTCATTAAAAGTATGAGCGAAAATTTAGGCATAAAAAACACTATAGTTGGTCATGGAGTGAGTGTTGATTTTTTTAAACCGAAAGAAGGAATTAAATTAAATAACATTCAACAAAAAAACATCATTCTTTGTGCAGGTAGAGTTAGAAAAGCCAAAGGGCAAATTGTTTTATTAGAAGCTGCTAAGGTTTTAAAAGAGCATAAAAATTGGGCATTAGTTATTGTTGGTAAGGTTGATAAACCTACTTTTTTAGAAGAACTAAAAAGTATTGCAAAAAAACATTCAATAGAAAATCAAGTTTATTTTATTGATGAAACTAAAGATATTGTTTCTTATTACCAAGCAGCAAAAATAGTAGTTGCACCAAGTTTTTCTGAAGGATTTTCTTTAGTAACAGTAGAAGGAATGTCTTGTGGCTGCTCTATTTTTGCAACAAAAAATGTGGGTGTACATTCAGAATTAATTACGCATCATAAAAACGGATATTTATTTGAAGCAGGAAATACATCAGAATTAGAATCCCTTTTATCAAAATTCTTAAATAAAGAAATTCCACATTTAGGAAAACAAGCAAGAGAAGAAATTTTAAAAAATTGGAACGCAAAAAGAGAAGCAGAAAACTTAATAAAAGTATATCAATCAAATTAATTATAAACCTTTAAAAATGAAAAAATTAGTATTCGCAATTATATTTGGTCTATTTGCATTGACAAATATTCAAGCTCAAAAAATCGAAATGAAAAAATCTTTTGGTGAAAATATGTTTTATCAAAATGACAAAAAACTGAAACCTAATCAGCTTAAAGATTTGTTAAAAAATAATACAGAAGCTTTTGATTTAATGAAATCTGCAAAATCTAATTATACTTGGGCAACTATTTTAGGTGGAGTTGGTGGTGGCTTAATTGGTTATCCTATTGGCACAGCAATTGGTGGTGGAGATGCTAAATGGGAATTAGCTGGTGCTGGTGCTGCTTTGATTTTGGTTGCAATTCCTATTCTTAGCAATTATAATAAGAAAGCAAAAAAAGCAGTAGAATTATACAATGCAGATTTGCCATCTGTAAGTTCTAATTTTCAGCCAACTTTTAACTTTAATTTTAAAGGAACTTCTATGGGGATTTCTATGAATTTTTAGATTTATCAAAAATAGAATTTATAAAAGAGAAGATTTACCCAATCTTCTCTTTTAATTTTTCGATTACTTTTTTACTATTTCCTATAAAAATTTCATCACCTACAATAAAAACTGGGCGTTTTAAAAACGTGTATTCATCTAAAAGATATTGTCTGTAATCCGCCTCAGATAAAACTATATTTTTTAAATCCATTGCTTTGTACAATTTTGCTCGTTTGTTAAAAAGCGCTTCATAACTCCCAGAAAGCTTGTGCATTTCTTCTAATTGAACAACGTTAATATTATTCGCTTTTATTTCTTGTTTTTCAAAACCATTGGTATTTACTTCTTTTAAAATTCTGCGGCAAGTATCACAAGTTTGTAAAAAATATACTTTCTTCATTTTAATCAATTATATTTACAGCATCAAAATTACATATAAATAATGAACATACAATTTGATGTTTTAAAAAAATCTAGAGAGCTTGTTTTAAAAGAATTAGAAGGTTTAACATTAGAGCAGATTCATAAAACTCCTAAAGGGTTTAAAAACAATATAGCTTGGAATGTAGCGCATTTAGTAGTTACACAGCAGTTGTTACATTATAAATTATCTGGTTTAAATTGTTTGTGTCCAGACGAATTAATAGAAACGCATAAAAAAGGAACAACACCAACCAAAACCTTTACAGAAGAAGAATTTAATGAGGTAAAAGAGTTGTTAATTGGTTTGCCAGATACTTTAAAAGAAGATTATGAAGCAGGTATTTTAAAAAATTACAATGAATATCCAACAAGTACTGGTTTCGTTTTAAATTCTATAGAAACAGCCATTACTTTTAATAATTTTCACGAAGGAATTCATTACGGAATTATTAGATCTATTAAGAAATTTTTGTAGCAGCTATTTCCAGTTTTCCACTATATCTTTTTTTAAGAAAAATAAAAAAGGTTAAGAATATCCGCAGATATTCGAACGGTTTCAAACTGGGTGATACCAGTTTATCACTTACAGAAAATAAGAAACTGTAAGCCTATTTATCAATTTTAGACAAACAATATCAGAAAATATAAAAAATGAAATTTAACACCAAAACAATTCACGGAGGTCAAAAACCAGAAGCAGCAACAGGAGCAGTAATGCCACCAATATTTCAAACATCTACATATGCGCAGTCAAGTCCTGGAGTGCATCAAGGTTACGAATATTCTAGAGGAGCAAATCCTACAAGAACAGCTTTAGAAAACAGTTTTGCAGCCATAGAAAACGGAACACACGGTTTTGCATTTTCATCAGGTTTATCTGCAATAGATTGTGTTTTACGTTTGTTAAATCCAGGAGATGAAGTTGTTGCTGGAGATGATTTATATGGCGGAACTTATAGAATGTTTACCAAATTATTTAAAAAATATGGTTTAGAATTTACGTTTGTAGATATGAATTCTGTAAACAATGTTACAGGTGCAATTACCGAAAAAACGAAGTTAGTTTGGTTAGAAACACCAACAAATCCGTTAATGAAAATTGCTGATATTGAGGCGATTTCATCTGCGGTAAAAGAAGTAAATTCAGCTATTTTAGTAGCTGTAGACAATACTTTTGCAACACCATATTTACAACAGCCTTTAACTTTAGGAGCAGATATTGTAATGCATTCTGCAACAAAATACTTAGGAGGTCACTCAGATTTAGTAATGGGCGCTTTAATGGTTAAAGACGAAAAGTTAGCAGAAGACATTCATTTTATTCAGTTTGCTGCTGGCGCAGTTGCTGGTCCAATGGATTCTTTTTTAGCATTAAGAGGAATAAAAACTTTGCATATAAGAATGCAGCGTCATTGCGAAAATGGTAGAACAGTGGCAAGTTTTTTACAGAATCATCCAAAAGTAAAAGCTGTTTATTACCCAGGTTTTGAAAGTCATCCAAATTATCAAATAGCTAAAAAACAAATGAAAGATTTTGGAGGTATGGTTTCTTTTCGATTAAAAGACGAAAGTAAAAAAGCAGCTTTTCAGTTTTTAGAAAACACACACGTTTTTACGTTAGCAGAATCTTTAGGAGGTGTAGAGAGTTTGGTTAATCATCCAACAACAATGACACACGCTTCTATACCAGAACCAGAACGTTTAAAAATAGGAATCACAGATTCTTTAATTCGTTTAAGTGTTGGTATTGAAGATGAAGAAGATTTATTAGCCGATTTAGAGAGAGCTTTAAATGCATAAAAAAGAAGAACCCTGTAGAAGAGTTTTAGCACCATCGCAAGAACAGTGTTAATATATTTTAAAATATACTCAACTACTTTACAATAGAAGCATAAATACTTCTGCAGAATCTTTTAATGCAAAAATAAAAGTATTTAGAGTACAATTTAGAGATGTGATAAATATAGACCTTTACCTCTTTAGATTAACTAATATTTTTACTAAATTTTAAACCCCACAACTTTTTGAATTAAGCCACTAAAATAGTAAAAGTATATAAAATTAAAAAGTCCTAACAGCTAAAGCTGTTAGGACTTTTTGTTGGCCTACAAGGACTCGAACCTTGAATGTCGGTACCAAAAACCGGTGTGTTACCAATTACACCATAGGCCAATACTTCTTAGCGGATGCAAATTTAATGCATTCTTTTAATTTTACAAACATTTTTATGTAATTTTTGACTTTAACAAACTTTTGTGAAGAATTTGTTGTTGATAAAAACAAAACTCGTCTATTTTTATTCAGATTTATTAGTAAATTCGCCACACATTATTAAGTAACTATGACATCAGCAAATTTTAAAAAATGGAACATCTTCTTAGGTTGGGTTACATTTGCAATTGCGCTAATAACATATTCTCTAACTTTAGAACCCACTGTGAGTGCTTGGGATTGTGGAGAATATATTTCAACCTCCGTTAAATTAGAAGTTGGTCATCCTCCAGGAGCTCCATTATTTCAAATGTTAGGAGCATTCTTTGCTATGTTTACTTCAGATGTTACTCAGATTGCAAAAATGGTAAACTTTATGTCTGCATTAGCAAGTGCATTTACCATCTTATTTATGTTTTGGACAATCACTAATTTGGCAAAAAAACTAGCCTTAAAAACCGGTAAAATTTCCGAAGGAAAATACATTGCAATTTTAGGAAGCAGCTTAATTGGTGCTTTAACGTACACTTTTTCAGATAGTTTTTGGTTTAGTGCTGTAGAAGGAGAAGTGTATGCAATGTCATCATTTTTAATGGCTTTATTATTTTGGCTAGGTTTAAAATGGGAAAGTGAAATCCATACTGCAAGAGGTAACAAATGGTTAATTTTAATAAGTTTTGTTGTAGGTTTATCTTTTGGAGTTCACATACTTTCTTTATTGGTAATTCCTGCCATTGTAATGTTGTATTTCTTTAAAACCTACAAAAATATCAATTTAAAAACTACAGCAATTGCAACTATAATTTCTGTATTAGTTTTAGCAGCTGTATTTAAATTTTTATTTCCGTTTACACTAAAATTCTTTAGTGTTTCAGAATTGTTTTTTATCAATTCTATTGGTTTGCCCTATAATTCAGGTTCTATTATTGCTGCCATTGTTTTGGTCATTTTATTCTATATAGGATTAAATTATACGCGCAAAAAAAATAAAGTAAACGCAAACACTTTAATCCTCTCTGTATTATTTATTATGATTGGTTTTTCTTCTTGGATGATGTTGCCAATTAGAGCCAATGCAAATACAACAATTAATGAAAACGACCCTTCTAGTGCGCGCGAATTGTTAGCCTATTATGAGCGTGAACAGTATGGAGATGCCAACGTTTTTTACGATACTTACTACTCTAATTCTTATAAAAGAGAGCAAGATGCTAACAAACCTTACAAAGATGACAAACCAAAATATGAAAAGAAAAATGGCAGGTACGAAATTGTAAATAATTACAAAAACGTTGTCCCTAACTATACAAGTAAGCACAAAGGTTTTATACCTAGAATGGTAAACCCTGCATCAGAAAAAATGTACAAGCAAATTGCTGGAATTCCTGCAAACAGTAAACGCAGACCCACTTTTGCAGAGAACATTAAGTTTATGATGAGTTTCCAATTTGGATATATGTATGGACGTTATTTTATGTGGAATTTTGTGGGACGTCAAAATGATATTCAAGGACATTTAGATATTTTTAACGGAAACTGGATTAGCGGAATTCCTATTATAGATGAAGCAAGATTGGGTTCGCAAAAACAATTACCAAGTCAAGTTTTAGAAAACAAAGGAAGAAACAAATACTACTTTCTACCACTAATTTTAGGAATTATTGGCTTATTGTTTCAAATAAAATGGGATAAAGAAAACTTCTTTACGCTTTTCCTTTTCTTTGCTTTTACTGGTTTTGCCATTATATTTTACACAAATCCAAAACCATTTGAACCAAGAGAACGAGATTATGCAGTAGTTGGTAGTTTTTACATATTTGCAATTTGGGTAGGTTTTGGCGTACTTGCTTTGTATGAATATTTAAAAAATTACGGACCCAAAAAAGCAATGGCAATTGCAGTGACATTTATTTCTTTTGTTGCTGTTCCGTCTTTAATGGCTTTCGAAAACTGGGACGACCATGATCGTTCTAACAGATACACAACACATTTAAACGCACAAGCGTATTTAGAATCTTGCGACCCAAATGCCATTATGTTTACTATTGGAGATAATGACACGTTCCCTCTTTGGTATATGCAAGAAGTAGAAGGAATTAGAACGGATGTAAAATTAGTAAACACATCATTATTCGCAACAGATTGGTATATAGATCAAATGAAACGTGCAACTTATGATGCGCCTCCTATTCCATCGCAATTAAAACACGATCAATACAAATACGGAACTTTAGACGTTGCCTATTCTTTAGAACATCCTCGTTTTAAAGACTCCATTATTGGCATTAAAGACTTTATGCGTTGGATTGCTTCTGATAGCGATGCTACATATGTAGAAACAGAAAGTGGTGCCAAAGAAAAGTTCTATCCTACTAATAAAATTAGAATTCCTGTTAACAAAGAAAAAGTGTTAGCAAACGGAATTGTAGCTCAAAAAGATGCCGATAAAATTGTACCCTATATAGATGTTACTATTGATGATAGAGCCCTATTTAAAAATAGAATTCTAATGTTAGATATTCTTGCCAATAACGATTGGGAAAGACCTATTTATTTTACGGGTGGTGCCAATGCCGATGAAGAATATTTATGGCTAAAAGACTATTTACAATTAGACGGAATGGCTTATAAATTAGTACCCATTAAAACTCCAATAGGTAATAAAAGTTTATTTGATATGGGAAGAATTGACCCAGAAAAAATGTACACAAACATTCAAAAATGGAATTGGAGAAATATTAACGATGGTAAGATTTATTTAGACGAGCAAACCAAAAGAAACGTTATTTCTATGAGAAATGGCTTATTCCGTTTGTCAGAAACTTTTGCTAAAAAAGGAGACACTCTTAAAGCTACTAAAATTTTAGATCTTTCTTTAGAAAAACTACCGATTAAAGACTTTGATCATTATACATTGTCTTTAGGATATCCAGAAGCTTATTACAAACTAGGCAACAAAGAAAAAGCAAGAGAAACCGCAGAAACTCTTTTAACAATTTTTAAAGAAAAAGCAATTTGGCTAAGTACTTTTAACACCAATTATTTAAACCTTATTGATGATGAATTACAAACCACTTTTTATGTTTTTGATGCGATTATTAAAGATATTGAGCTTTATGATAAGGATTTAAACTATTTACAAGAACAAAAAAAATCTGTCAATAAAATATTTAAGCTTTTTAGCCATCTATTACCAGATGAAGAAAAATAAGCTTTAGATGAATTTTTATTTCCCCAAGACGCCACGTATTATAATGAGAATTTTCTCAAAATATACGTGGCATTTTCTTTCAAAAGAGAAAGAAGTTTTTTTAACTTTTGATGATGGGCCAACACCAGAAATAACCGAATTTGTGCTATCTGAATTAAAAAAACACAATGCAAAAGCTACTTTTTTTTGTATTGGTAAAAACATACAAAATCATCCAGAAATTTTAAAAAAAATTATTTCTGAAGGTCACTCTGTAGGCAACCATACTCAAAATCATTTGAATGGTTGGAAGTCAGAAAAAAAAGAATATTTAAAAAATATTTTAGATTGTAAAAAGACAGTTACACAGTTCAACAGTTCAGCAGTTCAACAAAAATTGTTTAGACCTCCTTATGGTAAAATAAAAAAAACCCAAGCTAAAGAACTGCTAAAAAAAGGCTACAAAATTATAATGTGGAACGTTTTATCTGCTGATTTCGACACTTCTATTTCTAAAGAAAAATGTGCACAAAATGTTTTAAAAAATACTAAAAAAGGAAGTATTGTTGTTTTTCATGACAGTGTAAAAGCTGCAGAGAGAATGAAATATGCGTTGCCAAAAGTGTTAAAAGAATTTTCTAAAAAAGGATATAAATTCTCGAAAATAGAATAAAACAAAATAGTTAGCAAACAAGTTTAGCCCAGATTGAAACGGCATCCTTTTTTTGAGGAACGAAAAAAAAGATATAGTGAAAAGCTGGAAATAGCTTCTAAAAATGAAAAATTTAAACGTACTGTTGCACCAAACCAATTAAGGTATTTGCATCTTGATGACCCGTTTGACGCCATTTCATTTCTCCATTTTTATAAATCATAAAAGTAGGATTTCCCTTTACACGCAAGGCATCTGCCAATGTTTCGTTCTTTTTTATGTCTATCTTAATTACTTTGGCTCTATCGCCCAAAGCAGCAGCAACATCTCTTAAAGTATCTACAGTGCTTTCGGCATCGTTCCAATCTGTATAAAAATCGATTAAAACTGGTTTTTCAACACTAATTAATTCACCAAATTTTGTCATAATATTAAGTTTTTATGGGGAAAAAACATCTAAATTATTCTGTGTTACTTAACAAATATAAGTAAAAGTATTTAATCAGTCTGATTATCAGGCTTTTTTCAATTCTATAACAGTTATTTCTGGCCAAATTCCTACACGTCCTGGAAATGCGTGATAACCAAAACCACGATTTACGTTAATATATCTTCCAAATTCTTGATACAAACCAGCCCATTGTTTGTATACATATTTAGACGGACTCCATTTAAAAAAACCTGGAATTTCAATTCCCATTTGCAAACCATGTGTATGACCGCTTAAAGTTAAATGATAATTAAAATCGTCTTGTTTTACTTTATACTCCCAATGACTGGGATCATGAGTCATTAATATTTTAAAATCTTCTTTGTTTATTCCAGAAGTAGCTTTTTTTAAATCTCCTGCTTGGTTGAATCCTTTTCCCCAATTTTCTACTCCTAAAAGCGCAATTTTCTGTCCGTCTTTTTCTAAATATCTGTGTTCATCTAGCAATAAATCAAAACCTATTTTTTTATGAATATTTTTTATAGCTTCGAAATTTTGGACTTTATCTTCTGGTTTTTTCCATTTCATATAATCGCCATAATCATGATTTCCAAGAATAGAATACTTACCTTCATTGGCTTCTAGTTTATCAAAAACATCAATCCAATCATCCATTTCATCAGCTTTATTATTTACAATATCTCCTGTAAATAATAGTAAATCTGATTTTTGTTGATTAATTAAATCTACTCCATATTGAATTTTCTCTTTATTGGTAAAACTCCCAGAATGAATGTCTGAAATCTGGGTGATGGTATATCCATCAAAAGCATCTGGTAAATCTTTAAAACTTAATTGATATTTTAAAACTTTGTAGTTGTATTTTCCTTGAATAATTCCGTAAATAAAAGAAGCAAACGGAATAGCTGCCAGGCCTAAAGCCAATTGCGATATAAATTTTCTTCTTCCTACTAAAGGTTGTGTTTTACTATTTGAAATTGCAGAAATTAATTTTAAAATCCACCTGTAAACATCTTCTCCAAAAAGAATAATAATTACCACTAATTTCGGAATTGTAATTGTTAACAAAAGCCCCATTGCCATTTGAAATTGTGGTGTTTGTCCATCACTTCTTGAATAGGTAAAAATTGTGATAAAAAAATGAATGTACACAGCAAGACTCATCAACAAAAATGAATACCGAATTATTTTATTCTTAGATATTGTTTTAAATGCTTGAAACGTATAAATTTCTACCAAAACAATTATGGTAGCTAAAATAATTAAAGATAAAACCCAACGTGGCATAAATATTTTTTAAAATGCAGACAAAGATAACTGTTTAAATTTCGAATGAATTTTAACGTCTTGTTAAAGTTTTGTACCTTTCTGCGATATCTAAAAACATCATCACTTTTTAAGAACAAATCAATAAATGTCAGACAAAAAAAGACTTTTTTTAGTTGATGCATATGCATTAATTTTCCGCGGATATTACGCTTTTATAAAAAACCCAAGAATTAATTCTAAAGGCTTAGATACCTCAGCCATAATGGGTTTTATGAACTCTTTGTTAGACGTTATAAAACGTGAAAGACCAGATCATTTAGCAGTTTGTTTTGATAAAGGTGGCAGCGTAGATAGAGTAGAAATGTTTGAAGCTTACAAAGCCAACAGAGATGAAACTCCAGAAGCTATAAAAGTTGCTGTGCCATACATTTATGAGATTCTAAAAGCAATGCATATACCAATTATGGTAAAAGAAGGTTTTGAGGCTGATGATGTTATTGGAACACTTTCTAAACAAGCAGAAAAAGAAGGTTACAAAACCTTTATGGTAACGCCTGACAAGGATTTTGCGCAATTGGTTTCTGAAAATATTTTTATGTACAAACCCCGTTTTGGAGGCGGTTACGATATTTGGGGAATACCAGAAGTACAAGAAAAATTTGGTGTTGAAAACCCCGAACAAGTTATCGACTTTTTAGGAATGATGGGTGATTCTTCTGATAATATCCCAGGGTTGCCAGGAGTTGGAGAAAAAACCGCAAAGAAATTTCTGGCGCAATTTGGCTCTATGGAAGGTTTGTTAGCCAATACAGATGAGCTTAAAGGAAAAATGAAAGAAAAAGTAGAAGCGAACGCAGAATTAGGTTTGCTTTCTAAAAAATTAGCAACCATAATGCTAGATGTTCCTGTAACTTTTGATGCTGATGATTTTACATTAGATCAACCCAATAAAGAAAAAGTTACCGAGATTTTTAACGATTTGGAGTTCAGAAATTTATTAACTAATTTCTTGAGGACTTTTTCTACTGAAACATCTACAAAATCTACTGAAAATAAAACTGAAGAAAAGCCAAAAGCTACTGCAAAAAAAGCTGTGGTAAATACAGGCGGACAATTCGATTTGTTTTCAGCTCCTGGAACTGGAAGTGTTTCTGAAGAACAAGTTGCTTCAGGTTTTAAAAACATAAAAAACACCAATCATTTTTATCAACATATAGATTCGCCTTTATCGAGAAAACTATTGTTGCAAAAATTAATGCAACAAAAATCGGTGTGTTTTGATACAGAAACTACAGGTTTAAAAGCCTTAGAAGTTGAGCTAATAGGAATTGCTTTTTCTTATGAAATTGGTAAAGGATATTATGTTTCGTTCCCAGAAAATCAAGAAGAAACCAAAGCTATTTTAGAAGAGTTTCATCCGTTTTTTACTTCCGATGAAATCGAAAAAATTGGTCATAATTTAAAATATGATATTAAGGTTTTATCGAATTATGATATGCCCGTTAAAGGCAAATTGTTTGATACGATGATTGCGCATTATCTCATCAATCCTGATATGCGCCACAATATGGATGTTTTGGCAGAAACCTACCTAAATTATCAACCCGTTTCTATCACAGAATTGATTGGTAAAAAAGGGAAGAATCAACTTTCTATGCGTACAGTTCCTATTGAAGAACAAACCGAATATGCAGTTGAAGATGCAGATATTACCTTGCAATTAAAAGAGCATTTTACCAAAGAATTATCCGAAGGAAATCTTACAAAACTATATAACGATGTTGAGTTGCCTTTGGTTTCGGTTTTAACAGCTATGGAAATAGAAGGAATTAACTTAAATAAAGCTTTCTTAAAAGAATTATCGGTTGCTTTAACTGACGATATTAACCGATTAGAAAAAGGAATTTATGAGCAAGCTGGCGAAGAGTTTAATATTGCTTCGCCCAAACAATTAGGTATTGTTTTGTTTGAAAATATGAAGTTGGTTAACAAACCAAAAAAAACAAAAACGGGTCAATACAAAACCAGTGAAGACATTTTATCTTACTTGGCAAAAGATCATCAAATTATTAGAGATATTCTTGAATATCGTCAGTATAAAAAACTACAAAGCACGTATGTAGATGCGTTGCCAAATGAGATAAATCCGAAAACAAACAGAATTCATACAGTATATGCCCAAGCTGTTGCTGCCACAGGAAGATTGAGTTCTAACAATCCTAATTTACAAAACATTCCCATAAGAACAGAACGCGGACGAGAAGTGAGAAAAGCGTTTATTCCAAGAGATGAAAATCACGTTTTATTGGCTGCAGATTACAGTCAAATTGAATTGCGAATTATTGCTGCTTTAAGCAAAGAAGAAACAATGATAGATGCTTTTAAAAATGGCGAAGACATTCACGCTTCTACTGCTGCAAAAGTATTTAATGTTAATTTAAATGATGTTACTCGTGAACAAAGAAGCAATGCAAAAACGGTAAATTTTGGAATTATTTACGGCGTTTCTGCTTTCGGTTTAAGCAACCAAACCAATTTAACCAGAAGCGAATCTAAAGAATTGATTGATACATATTATGAAACCTATCCAAAATTAAAAGCGTATATGTCTGCGCAGGTAGATTTTGCTCGCGAACACGGTTATGTAGAAACCGTTTTAAAAAGACGCAGGTATTTAAAAGACATCAATTCTAGAAATGCTGTGGTTAGAGGAGCTGCTGAAAGAAATGCTGTAAACGCACCTATACAAGGTTCTGCAGCAGATATTATTAAACTAGCAATGATAAATATTCACAAAAGATTTGAGCAAGAAAATTTTAAATCTAAAATGTTATTGCAAGTACATGACGAATTGGTTTTTGATGCTCATAAAGACGAATTAGAAACCATAAAACCTATTATAAAACACGAAATGGAAAATGCTTTTAAAATGGTTGTTCCTTTAGATGTAGAAATTGGTTTGGGCAATAATTGGCTAGAAGCGCATTAGAAATTAATTTTATATGTAATTTTGCAGCCGCAAAATATGAGTATTATTTCTAAAGACATACAAAAAGCAGTTCAACTTTTAACTAATGAGCAGTTGGTAGCCATACCAACAGAAACTGTTTATGGTTTAGCAGGAAATATTTTTAGCGAAAAAGCGATCAAAAGTATTTTTTCTACCAAGAAACGTCCGTTTTTTAATCCGTTAATTGTACATATTTCTTCTGCTGATGTTTTGAGTGAAATTGTAACACATATTCCTGAAAAAGCAAAATTATTAGCACAAGCTTTTTGGCCAGGCTCTATGACTTTAGTATTGCCTAAAAGTGATAAAATTCCGGACTTAATTACTGCAAATAAAGACACTGTTGCAGTTCGCGTTCCTAATCATCCTGTAACTTTAGAATTGTTGCAGCAATTGCCATTTCCGTTAGCGGCACCAAGTGCAAATCCTTTTGGTAGCATTAGCCCAACAAAACCAGCACACGTAGAAAACTATTTTAAAAATGATATAAAAATGGTTTTAGATGGTGGTTCTTGTACAAATGGAATCGAATCTACCATTATCGGTTTTGAAAATGATGAACCTATAATTTATAGACTTGGAGCTTTGGCTTTAGAAGACATTGAGGCTGTTGTTGGTAAAATTTCTATCAAAAATAAAAAGGAAATTATGCCAGATGCACCAGGAATGTTGGCAAGACATTATGCGCCATCTACGCGTACTTTTTTAGTGGATAATGTTGCTGCTGAAGTAAAAAAACATAAAGGAAAAAAAATTGGTGTACTTGTGTTTTATCAATCTTTAAATGATGATTCTTTGGATGAAATTATTTTATCAAAAGAAAAATCTTTAGAAGAAGCTGCCTCTAATTTATACGATTCTTTGCACAAATTAGACCATCTAAAATTAGATGTAATTATTGCAGAACGCTTTCCAGAAAATGGTTTAGGAAAATCGATTAACGATCGTTTGCAACGTGCAACTTTTCAATAAAAATTTACCTCACAAATCTATAAGTAGCTTTTATTAAAAATGTATCTTCTAAAGGTTTATCTATAATCTGATTTCGAAAACTTTTTGATAAAGAATTGGTAGCAGAATCATTACCCATTCCGCCTCTAGACCAAACAAAAAACAGCTCAGAACCTGGTATATACTCCCAACGTGCCACTAGATTGGTTCTAAATTGCACAAAAGAAAAATCGGGTTTACCAAAAGAAAAATCAACATTTCCATCAATATTTTCATCAACTTCATAACTACCGCTATTTAAAGAAATTTGATTCGGATTATAAAAACTCACTTTATTGTTTATACTAGAAGCTATTGGATTATTTACATAATTAAAGTTGGCATACCTACCTCTAGCAATATAAGGTTGCCCATAAAACTGAATAGACATATTAGGATTTATACTATAATTTAGGCGTAAAGTTGTAGACCAAGTTTGATTGTCTATTTCTCCTAAAATATATCTTTTTTGGTTGCCAAAATCTCTTGCTGTAACATATTGTGTTTTATCAATTGTTTTTTCGAATTCTGTGTTTAAAGACATGCTAAAAGCATCAAATGGTTGATAATTCATTCTAAAAACATAGCGTTTAAAATCTACTACATTTTCTTTTGATACGCCATTTACATATCCTAAAGTAAAACTAAATTTCTTACTTCTATCTGAACCAAAAAACAAGAAACCAAAATTTTCGTTAGCAAAACGCCAACGTGGACCACCTCTTAAAAATGAGTTTCCAAAGATTCTAGGTTTATGACCTAAACCAATTTCTGTCCACCAATTATTTTTCCAACTAAAATTACCTTGAAATTCGTATTGAATTCTATTATAATTTCCATCAAAATCGTAAGTAGAAAATTGCGCTAATCTTAGTTGAATATTTCTATAAATTCCTTTAGGAACTTGCCATAAATAACGAAGGTTTGCAAACTGAATCATTTCATCGGTTTGACGTAAAAACCCAATATCATTTAATTCTAATTCTGGTGATCGCCAAATAAAACCACCATTATAACGCCAGTTTCCTCCTCCAGATTTCCCTGCTTCAATTCTACCTCCTGTTCCTGTTAAAGAAGTTCTATTTTCATCTACATTAACGTGATTGGCATCTACTCTATGAAAATTATGACGTAAGGTTTTTTGAGTTGCAGTAATCGCATCTTTACTACCCAAAACTTTACTGGCAATAACATTACCTTCTATAAAATAATTTCTGTTTTTCCAGTTATGTTTAAAATCGATTCCACCTGTGTAAGCAGCTTTGTGGAGTTTATTAAAATTGTCTCTTAAGTTTCTATTTGTGGCTGTAAAAATTCCACCAATAAAAGTATTTCTATCATTAAAATCTTTTTGAGTTCTTGCAACAAAATAATTAGTTAAAGGCTCTACAATTTCGTCTCTTGTTTTTCCATCAGTTTGTCTTATTTCTGCATATTCGTTAGCAGTAATACTTTCTAAAACACCAATAGACCAACCACTTTTGGTTTTTCCAGAAAATTTTGCAGCTCCTAAAATTGTTGTATTAATAGGATTATTTGCAAACTCACCTTTCTTTTTATCTGCTTTTTTATGCGGGCTTCTACCAATTCTTCTACTATAAAAAAGGTTGTCTCTTCCGTTCGCAAATTTATAATCAAAAATATTTTTGTTTTCTACAAAAAACGGACGCTGTTCTTTAAAAAATATTTGAAATCCGTCTAAAGCAATGGCTCCAGGATCTGCTTCTACTTGCCCAAAATCTGGATTTATGGTTAAATCTAAAGTTAAATCATTGGTAATTCCAATTTTTGCATCTAGACCTCCATTTACTTTAAAATCGCTTCCATCTCTATATGGATTCCCTTTTTCTGATGGATAATTATCATACTGTAAAACTGTAAATGGTTGAATTTCTAATTGCTTCTGAGACTTTAAATCGATTAAACCGTGTAATTCTCCTGCTTCGCTAATAAAACCAGATTGAGAATTTGGAATTCTTTGCCACAATGAGCGTTCATTTTTTCTAAAAATGGTTCTGTTAACATTAAAACCCCAAACTTGTTCTTTGGCTTTTCCGAAACGTAATTGACTAAAAGGAATCTTCATTTCAACAGTATATCCTTTAGCATCAACTTTAGCGTCTGTGTACCAAATTGGATTCCAACTTTCGTCAAAATTATTTCCATTCTGAGTCGCAATTTCTTCACCTTTAACACCTGCTGCAGTGGTTGTAAAAACAAAAGCAGTTCTTTTATCATGATAACTATCAATAATAACATTTACTCTATCACCAGCAAAACCATCTCTCCTTGTTAATCTTTGTTGAATCAAATCTGGACTATCATCTAAAGCTCTTATGGCAACATATAAATATTTTGCATCATACATTACTTTAAATTTTGTTTGATGCGTTGGCGGAACACCTTCATTCGGAGTTTTTTGAGTAAAATCTGAAGACCATTCTACAACACTCCAAGCATCTTCAGAAATATCACCATCAATAACAGGTACTTTTTTAAGTTTCTTTGTAGTATAAATTCTTTTTGATATTACTTCTGATGATGATTCTTGACCATAATTACTCATAGATACAGAAACACACACTAACAAAATTGATAAACGAAACTTCATAAATTTGGATTGATTGATAATCAAAAAAAAGTTTTTATTCACCTCTTTTTCTAAAACAAAAGTACTTTTCTATTTTCTTAAGAATATGTTAATAATTGAAATCTAATTTTAACACTTTTAAAAAGCTGTAAAATTAACTAAAACACTATTTGTCAATCAAATAAAAAGCGGTACATTTGCACTCCTTTTTTAAGGAAAATTATAAATATTAACATTAAACAAAGACTAAAAGTGTAATTATGAACACATTAAGTTACAAAACAGTATCAGCAAACAGCGCTACCGTAAACAAGGAGTGGGTTTTAGTTGATGCAGACGGGCAAACGTTGGGTCGTCTAGCTTCTAAAGTAGCAAAGCTAATTAGAGGTAAATACAAGCCAAATTATACACCACACGTAGATTGTGGAGATAACGTGGTTATTATCAACGCAGAAAAAATTAACCTTACTGGTAAAAAATGGACTGATAAGTCTTACATCCGTCACACAGGATATCCAGGAGGACAAAGGTCGTTAACTGCAACAGAAATGTTTGAGAAAGATCCTACAAGATTAATCGAAAAAGCAGTAAAAGGGATGTTACCTAAAAATATCTTAGGAGCAGCTTTATACAGAAACTTGTATGTATATGCAGGTTCAGAGCACAAACAAGCAGGTCAAGAACCTAAAGCTATTAACCTTAACGATTTAAAATAATGGATACAGTTCACAAAATCGGTAGAAGAAAAACTGCTGTAGCACGTATTTATCTTTCTGAAGGAAAAGGTAATATTACAGTAAACAAAAAAGATTATAAAAGTTACTTTACAACAGGAACTTTACAATATAAAGTACAACAACCATTAATGTTAACAGAAAACTTAGCATCTTACGATATTAAAGTAAATGTTTATGGTGGTGGTGTAACAGGACAAGCAGAAGCAATTCGTTTAGCAATTACAAGAGCATTAGTTTCTATTGACCCAGAACACAGAGCAATCTTAAAACCAGAAGGATTATTAACACGTGACCCAAGAATGGTAGAACGTAAAAAATTCGGTCAGAAGAAAGCACGTAAAAAATTCCAGTTCTCTAAACGTTAATATATTGTTTAGATTACTGTTATCAAATATTAATAACAGTTTAGCATCTAAATATATAAGATTCATAAAAGACTACTTATATATTGATTTAAAAACAGAAAGTAAACACATTTAAAAAATGGCAAACGTAAACATTCAAGAATTATTAGAAAATGGTGTTCATTTTGGGCACTTAACTAGAAAATGGAACCCAAATATGGCTCCATATATTTATACAGAAAGAAATGGTGTACACATTATAGATTTGTATAAAACGGCAGCTAAAATAGAAGAAACTTCAGAAGCTTTAAAAAAGATAGCTAACTCTGGACGTAAAATTTTATTTGTAGCTACAAAAAAGCAAGCAAAAGATATTGTTGCAGATAAAGCAAAAGCAGTAAATATGCCTTACATTACAGAAAGATGGCCAGGAGGTATGTTAACAAACTTTGTAACTATTAGAAAAGCTGTAAAGAAAATGGCTTCTATTGATAGAATGAAACAAGATGGTTCTTTTGATGCTTTATCGAAAAGAGAAAAATTACAAATTAATCGTCAGAGAGAAAAATTAGAAAAGAATTTAGGTTCTATTTCAGATATGACTCGTTTACCTGGTGCATTATTTGTAGTAGACATTAAAAAAGAGCACATTGCAGTTGCAGAAGCTCAAAAATTAAACATTCCTATTTTTGCAATGGTAGACACAAACTCTGATCCAAGATTAGTAGATTTTGTAATTCCTGCAAATGATGATGCTTCTAAGTCTATAAACAAAGTATTATCTTTTGTAACGGATGCAATTGCAGAAGGTTTATCAGATAGAAAAGCAGACAAAGAAAAAGTAAAAGCAGCTAAAGAGGCTCCTAAAAAGGAAGAAATTAAAGCTGAAGTTACAGAAACACCTGCAGAAGAAACAAAATAATTATAATCCATAAAACATATAATAACATGGAAACAGTAAAAATAAGTGCTGCTGATGTTAAAAAATTAAGAGAAGCAACAGGAGCTGGAATGATGGACTGTAAAAAGGCATTAGTAGAAGCTGCTGGAGACTTTGATAAAGCAATTGACATTTTGCGTAAAAAAGGTCAGAAAATTGCTGCAAAAAGAGCTGATAGAGCATCTACAGAAGGAGTTGCCGTAACAAGAATTAACGAAGCAAAAACACAAGGAGTTGCTATTGTTTTAGCTTGTGAAACCGATTTTGTTGGTAAAAATGAAAAATTTGTAGCTTTAGGTGGTCAGTTTGCAGATATCGCTTTAAATTGTTCTACTAAAGAAGAATTTTTAGCTGCTGATTTTGGAGGAATGTCTGTTGCCGATAAATTAGTTGAACAAACTGGTGTTATTGGCGAAAAGTTAGACATTACTGCTTTCGAAAAAATCGAAGCTGCTTATATTGGTGCTTACACTCATATTGGTAAAATTGCTGCTTTAGTTGGTTTATCTGCTGTGGTAGATAATGCTGATGTTTTAGCAAAAGACGTTGCAATGCAAGTGGCATCTATGGGAGCCACTACTTTATCTTATAAAGATTTTGATCCTGCATATGTAGCTGCAGAAACTGAAGCAAGAATTGCTGTTATCGAAAAAGATAATATTGAGTTAGGAAGATTGGGTAAAACCTTAAAAAATGTTCCTCAATATATTTCTATGGCTCAATTAACTCCTGAAGTTTTAGCAAAAGCTGAAGAAGCTGCAAAAGCGCAATTAGCTGCAGAAGGAAAACCAGAAAAAATTTGGGATAGAATTTTACCAGGAAAAATGGAAAGATTTATTGCAGATAATACAACTTTAGATATGGAACAATGTCTTTTAGACCAAGCTTTTATTAAAGACGAAAAGAAAAATGTAGCACAATATGTAAAAACTTATGGAGACGTTACCGTAAGCGGATTCAAAAGAGTTACTTTAGGATAACATTTTCTTTCAAATTATATTTTAAACCTCGCAAATTTGCGAGGTTTTTTTATGCATCAAAAAAAATAAACTCAAAAAAAAATAGTAATTTTGCATAACTCCTGTTCCCACAAAAGTGGGAATCTAATAGATAAAAATTTATGCAATACAAAAGAGTTCTTTTAAAATTAAGCGGAGAAGCTTTAATGGGTGATAGACAATATGGAATAGACCCTAAACGTCTTTCTGAATACGCAAAAGAAATAAAACAAGTTGTAGAAAAAGGCATAGAAGTAGCCATTGTAATTGGTGGTGGAAATATTTTTAGAGGTGTTGCAGGCGCTAGTAATGGTATGGATCGTGTCCAAGGAGATCATATGGGTATGTTAGCAACCTGTATAAATGGTTTAGCCTTACAAAGTGCTTTAGAAGATGAAGGCGTTTACACTCGTTTACAAACTGCATTAGAAATCAAAGAAGTTGCAGAACCATACATAAAAAGAAAAGCAATAAGACATTTAGAAAAAGGACGTGTAGTTATTTTTGGTGCAGGCACAGGAAACCCTTATTTTACAACAGATACAGCTGCTGTTTTAAGAGCCATAGAAATAGATGCAGATGCTATTTTAAAAGGCACAAGAGTTGATGGAGTGTACTCATCTGATCCAGAAAAAAACAAAAATGCTGTTAAGTTTGAAAACATTACTTTTAAAGAAGTTATAGAAAAAGGTTTAAAAGTAATGGATATGACAGCATTTACATTAAGTGAAGAAAACAAATTACCAATTATCATTTTTGATATGAACACACAAGGAAACTTATTAAAATTAATTTCTGGCCAAAAAATTGGTACTGTTGTTGATACTCAATAATTGAATAAAGCTTCTCTAAAGATTTTACTTTAGAGTTTCCAATAAAATATCATTCCTATGAAAAAAGGAATCAAATCTTTTAAAATTTATTATAGATGAACGAAGAAATCGAATTTATATTAGACACTGCTAAAGAGGCTATGAACAAAGCCATTGCACATTTAGAAAAAGAATTAAAAACTATTAGAGCAGGTAAAGCTACACCTGCAATGCTAAGCACTGTAATGGTAGATTATTATGGCTCTCAAACTCCTTTAAGTCAAGTTGCCAATGTAAACACGCCAGACGCAAGAACATTGAGTATTCAGCCATGGGAAAAAAATATGCTACAAGAAATTGAGAAAGCAATTCAATTAGCCAATCTAGGTTTTAACCCAATGAATAATGGTGATGTAATTATGATAAATGTTCCGCCATTAACAGAAGAAAGAAGAAAAAACTTAGTAAAACAAGCTAAAGCTGAAGCAGAAGATGCAAAAGTTGGTGTTAGAAATGCTCGTAAAGAAGCTAATAACGACATCAAAAAAACAGATGCTTCTGAAGATTTAAAGAAAAACTCTGAAGCTGATGTTCAAGATTTAACAGATAGTTACATTAAACTAGTTGATGATAAATTGACTGTTAAAGAAAAAGAAATTTTAACCATTTAAGCTTAATTAAAAAGAGCAAAAAGAAAAGAGTGTTTAGAAACACTCTTTTCTTTTTATACTAAAACTCAAATTTACTTAATTTTACACAAACAATTCTAAATGAATTTCTGGACAAAAGTTGCTGGTCTTATCTTAAGAAACCGTTATTTGGTTTTAATAGGAATTGCAATTATTACGGGTTTATTAGCTTCGCAAATGAAGTATATGAAATTTTCATATACAGAAGCCAACTTATTGCCAGAAGACCATAAGGCCAACCTACAATACAATCAATTTTTAAAAATATTTGGTGAAGAAGGTAATTTAGTTATTCTTGGCATTAAAGACTCAACTGTTTTTACACCAAAAAAATTTAACGCCTGGAACAATTTAGTCAAAAAATTTGATAGTTTAAATGAAATAGATTTTACACTTTCTATTGCTGATGTAAAAAAATTAAAAGCAGATAGAAAAAAAAGAAAGTTTGTATTAGAACCTTTGTATAACAAAGAACCCGTTACATCAAAAGAAGTTTTAAAAATAAAAAAACAACTTTTTGAGAAACTGCCTTTTTACGATAATTTACTTTATAATAAAGAAACTGGCACGCTACAAACTGCTATCTATATTAAAAAAGAAATCATAAATACTCCTATTAGAAGAGATTTTATTTTTAATACTTTAATACCAATAATAGAAAACTTTGAGAAGGAAAACAATCTAGATGTTCGTGTTTCTGGAATGCCCTATATACGAACTTTAAATGCGCAAAATATTCAAGATGAAATAGGAATGTTTGTAGGCGGTGCACTACTAATAACTGCATTAATTTTCTTTTTCTTCTTCCGTTCTTATAGAGCAACTTTTATTACACTTTTAGTAGTAATGATTGGCGTTACTTGGGCTTTTGGCTTTATTGGTTTATTTAGATATGAAATTACAGTTTTATCAGCATTAATTCCGCCATTAATTATTGTTATTGGTGTGCCAAATGCAGTTTTTCTCATCAACAAATACCAACAAGAAATAAAAAAGCACGGTAATCAAGCAAAATCTTTACAACGTGTAATTTCTAAAATTGGAAACGCCACTTTAATGACCAACATTACAACTGCATCTGGTTTTGCAACCTTTGTTTTTGTAAAAAGTAACTTATTAAGAGAATTCGGAATTTTAGCCTCTGTAAACATTATCAGTATTTTTATTTTGGCATTATTAATTATTCCAATCATTTATAGTTTTATGCCGCTTCCAAAGAAAAAACATTTAAATCATCTTGAAAAAAAGTGGATAGAAAATGTTGTTGATTGGATGGAAAGAATGGTTAAAGGACACAGAATTACCATTTATTTAGCAACCGTAATTGTAATAATTACCGGAATTATTGGTGTTTATATGATTAAAGTTTCTGGTAGTTTAATTGAAGATATGCCAAAGAGCAAAAGCTTTTATGAAGATATAAAGTTTTTTGAAAGTGAGTTTGGTGGTATTATGCCTTTAGAAATTTTAATAGACACCAAAAAAGAAAAAGGTGTTATGAAACTCTCTACTTTAAAAAAGATGGAAGAGTTGAATGAAACCATAGAAAGTTTTCCAGAATTATCTAAACCTGTATCTATAACAAATTTAGTAAAATACTCTAAACAAGCATATTACTTAGGAAATCCAAAATATTATCAATTACCAACTACTCAAGAAAAAAGTTACATTTTTGCGTATACTAAAAACTCAAATAGCGATGCTGGTATGTTAAAAAACTTTGTAGATTCTACAGGACGTTATGCAAGAATTACCACTTTTATGAAAGATGTTGGCACAGATAAAATGGATGCTATACAAGAACGATTAAAAACGGTTATTGCAAAAGAATTTCCGTCAGAAAAATACGAAGTTTCTTTAACAGGTAAAGCTTTAGTTTTTATAAAAGGAACTAATTATTTAATTAAAAACTTAGTAATTTCTTTATCATTAGCAATATTTTTAATTGCCGTTTTTATGGCTTGGATGTTTAAATCACCGCAAATGATTTTTATATCACTTATTCCAAACATTTTACCTTTATTAATTACTGCAGGATTAATGGGTTTCTTAGATATTCCTATAAAACCCTCTACCATATTAGTTTTTAGTATTGCTTTTGGTATTTCTGTAGATGATACTATTCACTTTTTGGCAAAATACAGACAAGAATTAATTGCTAGTAAATGGAGTATAAAACCCTCTGTTTATACGGCTCTTAGAGAAACAGGAGTTAGTATGTTTTACACATCAATCGTTTTGTTTTTTGGTTTCTTAACCTTTACACTCTCTAGTTTTGGAGGCACCATCGCTTTAGGTGGTTTAGTTTCTATAACTTTATTATTAGCAATGGTTTCTAATTTATTATTATTGCCTTCTTTATTATTATCTTTCGAAAAGAAAATAGCGAATAAAAAAGTATTTAAAGAACCTGCAATAAGAATTTTACCTCCAGAAGATGAAAAGGAAGATGAATAAAACTTTATATTTTTATTGACACTTCATCATTGTTAATCTTATCACAAAAAAGTATCTTTACTTTTTAATAAAAACATATATTTATAGCAATATTATTTTAAGAATATGATGATGAATAGAAACGTTGCCGAACTTTTAAAATCGAACACATTATTACAAGAAGTACACATAAAAGGCTGGGTAAGAACTTTTAGAAGCAATCGCTTTATTGCTCTAAATGATGGTTCTACCATTAACAATATACAATGTGTTATCGACTTTGAAAACACACCAGAAGCAACTTTAAAAAGAATAAATACAGGAGCTGCAGTTGCAATAAAAGGAACTTTAGCAGAAAGCCAAGGTAGAGGGCAATCTGTAGAAATACAGGTTTCTGAGATAGAAATTTTAGGAGATTCTAATCCAGATGAATATCCTATTCAACCTAAAAAACACAGCTTTGAGTTTTTAAGAGAAAATGCGCATTTGCGTATGAGAACAAACACATTTAGCGCGGTTATGAGAGTACGTTCTAAATTGTCTTTTGCAGTACATCAATATTTTCAAGAAAGAGACTTTAACTATGTAAACACTCCTATAATTACAGGTTCTGATGCAGAAGGAGCAGGAGAAATGTTTAGAGTTACTTCTTTTGAAGACAACAAAGCACCAACAACTGAAGATGGTAAAATTGATTATTCTAAAGATTTTTTTGGTAAAGAAACCAACCTTACTGTTTCTGGGCAATTAGAAGCAGAAACTTTTGCAATGTCTTTGGGTAAAGCCTACACTTTTGGACCCACTTTTAGAGCAGAAAACTCGAATACAACACGTCATTTAGCAGAGTTTTGGATGATTGAACCCGAAGTTGCTTTTATGGATTTAGATGGCAATATGGATTTGGCAGAAGACTTTATAAAATATGTTCTCAATTATGTTTTAGAACATTGTAAAGACGATTTAGCTTTTCTTGACAATCGTTTAACACAAGAAGAAAAAAGCAAACCACAAGCCCAAAGAAGCGAAATGTGTTTGCTCGACAAACTAAAATTTGTAGTTGATAATAATTTTAAACGTGTTTCTTACACAGAAGCTATCGATATTTTACGCAATTCTAAACCTAATAAAAAGAAGAAATTTCAGTTTCCAATTAACGAATGGGGAGCAGATTTACAATCTGAACACGAACGCTTTTTAGTTGAAAAACACTTTAAATGTCCTGTAATTTTATTTGATTACCCAGCAAATATCAAAGCATTTTATATGCGTTTAAATGATGATGGAAAAACAGTAAGAGCAATGGATGTTCTCTTTCCTGGAATTGGAGAAATTGTTGGTGGCTCGCAAAGAGAAGAACGTTATGATGTTTTGGTTGATAAAATGAAAGCTCTAGGAATTGAAGAAGAAGAATTGTGGTGGTATTTAGATTTAAGAAAATTTGGTACAGCAGTTCACTCAGGTTTTGGATTAGGTTTCGAAAGATTGGTGCAATTTGCAACAGGAATGGGTAACATTAGAGACGTCATTCCGTTTCCAAGAACACCTCAAAATGCTGAGTTTTAATCAGAATTTTGTATATTTAATTTTATGCTAAAACAAAGTTTACAATATAAACTCTTACAAAAATTATCTCCTCAACAAATTCAGTTGATGAAACTAATTCAATTACCTACACAGGCTTTTGAAGAACGTTTAAAACAAGAAATTGAAGAAAATCCTGCGTTAGATACTGGTAAAGAAGAATCTGATACTATAGATGACGATTTAACCAATGAATTTGATGATACTGGTACTGAAAAAATTGAGGCTGAAGACATTAATATTGATGAATATTTAAGCGATGATGAAATACCAAGTTACAAAACGCAAGCCAATAATTTTTCTGCTGACGATGATGAAAAAAGCGTGCCTTATGCAGCCGGAACAAGCTTTCATCAATCTTTAAAAAATCAACTTAACACCTATAGTTTTGATGATGAAGAAAGAGCGATTGCAGAATTTTTAGTAGGTAGTATTGATGATAGTGGCTATATTAGAAGAGATATCTTAGATTTAGTTGATGATTTAGCATTTACAGCAAACGTATTTACCTCAGAGGAAAAAGTTGTTTCCATTTTAAAAAAGGTAATTCATACTTTAGATCCAATAGGTGTTGGTGCAAGAGATTTAAAAGAGTGTTTAATTATTCAATTAAAAAGAAAAGAAAAAACGAAAATAAGAAGTTTAGCTATTGATATTTTAGAGAATGCTTTTGATCATTTTGTAAAAAAACACTACAAGAAATTACAAGAAAAATTCAATATTTCTGAAGCAGAACTCAAAAAAGTAAATACAGAAATTTCTAAGTTAAATCCTAAACCTGGTAGTTCTTATGCGGGTAATAATAAAATAGCAGAACAGATAGTTCCAGACTTTTCTATTAAACTTATTGATGGAGAATTAGACCTTACTCTAAACTCTAGAAACGCTCCTGAATTGCATATTTCTAGAGAGTATAATAATATGTTAAAAGGTTATCAAGCATCTAAAACAAAGAGTAAATCTCAAAAAGATGCCGTGTTTTTTATCAAACAAAAATTAGATGCCGCTAAATGGTTTATAGATGCAATAAAACAGCGTCAGCAAACACTTTTAGTTACAATGAACACCATAATGCATTATCAATATGATTATTTTTTAACAGGTGATGAACGCAAGTTAAAACCAATGATTTTAAAAGATATTGCAGATAAAATTAATATGGATGTTTCTACGGTTTCTAGAGTTGCCAATAGCAAATATGTTTCTACACCTTATGGTACAAAATTGATTAAAGAATTCTTTTCTGAATCTATGAAAAATGATCAAGGTGAAGATGTTTCTACAAGAGAAATAAAGAAAATTTTAGAAAATGTTATTGCTGATGAGAACAAGAAAAAACCTTTAACTGACGAGAAACTTGCTGGAATTTTAAAAGAAAAAGGATATCCTATTGCTAGAAGAACCGTTGCAAAATATAGAGAGCAATTAGATTTGCCTGTTGCACGTTTAAGAAAAGAAATATAATGAAATTTTACAAGTTTATATCTGTACTATTACATCCAATTGTAATTCCTACAATTGGTGTATTGTTATACTTTATTTTAATTCCAAATCGGTTTAACAACAATCAAACATTAGCAGTTTTAGGATTAATATTTGTAACGACCTACATTATACCACTTGTTATTTTATTTCTTTTTAAGAAATTTAAGCTGATAAAATCTTTTAAAGCAGAGAGTATTAAAGAAAGAAAAATACCTATTTTAATGATGATTGTATTGTTCTATTTATTAGGTAATACACTAAATAATGTTCCTAATTTAAATGATTTAGGTTTATTGTTTTACGCTACAACACTAGGTTTGTCTTTTATATATATTCTATTTTCTTTTAAAATGAAAACCAGTATTCATTTATTATCCTTAGGAATTACTGTAGGCTTTTTTTTAGTTTTAAATACAAAACATAATCAAACTTTTATAGTTGTAATTCTTGTTGCACTAATTCTTTCTGGTTTACTAGCCAGTGCTAGATTGTACTTAAAAGCACATACACCTAAAGAAGTATATTTTGGATTTATATTAGGGTTTCTATCTCCAATTTTAGTCAATTATTTTTTATAGAATATAAAAAATCAGTCCAAATTTTAGAATTTTAGTATCTATTTTCTCTCCATTTAAACTTGCATTTTCAAAAATAGGTGCTAAACCATAGAACACATTAATATTAAACTCATCATAACCCGCAGAAAAAGTCAAACCATATTGTAATTTTTTGTGCGATGCAATATTTTTGTATTTAAATTTATCTTTTTTAGCATCTAAATATTCAAAAGAATTAGAAAGATTGTATAAAAATTTAATTCCTGTATAAATCCTCCAGAAATTATATTTTTTTGCTGTTGATGTTCGCCAACGAAGCTCAAAAGGAATTTCTAAATTATGTGATTTATAAGAATTAGAGCTTATAGAATTAGCTTTGCTAAAAGTTGTGATACTATTTATTACATCTACCTTTAATTCGTGATTAAAATAATTATAACCATAACCTACACCTCCTGCAATAGAAAAATTACCTCGTTTATTAAGCGTCAAATCTTTTATAAAACCAACAGATAAAGCATAAGAAAAATTGCTTTTTGTAATTGTGGTGGGTTGAGAATACAGTTGAGCATAAGATATTGATGCATAAAGTTGATCATCAGAGTATCTATCTCCAAGTTGTAAAGAATCTTTTTGAGCAATTAAATTATTACACAAAAAAAGGGTTAAAAAAAATAGTATACTTTTCTTTATCATAATTACATTAACGAATTATAAATATACAATATTTCATAATTTTAAAATTTAACTTTAACGCATAAAAAAAGGATAATTCTAACGAATTATCCTTTTTCTAAAAATGTATAAAATAATTAATTATTAGCTTTAGAAGCAGAATAACTAATTTTTAATGCGTTCACATCTCTAAGTTTTAATCTAATATCAGTAATTGTACCCACACTAGATTCCTTATCGGCTTTAATAGAAGTAGTCATAAACGGAACTTCAGCTTCAGAAACCTTGCTTCTTGCATTAATAATAAATGCTGGCACATCATCTGCAGTACCAATTTTATCATTTAACTGAATTCTATTATAACTATTACCATATTTAGCATCTTTAGCTTTACCAACATATATAGTAGTAACTAAACTTTTATGTTCCAACTTTTTAACTTCTGATGCAGAAGGTAACCTTGGATTCTCAATTTTTAAATCTGTTTCTCTCATAGTAGTGGTTACCATAAAGAAAAATAACAACATAAAAACGATGTCAGGTAAAGCTGCAGTATTAACTGCTGGCATTCCTTTTTTCTTCTTTCTAAATTTAGACATATTGTTAATATTTTAAAAATTAATTAGATGTTGGCTCGGCATCAGAAATAATTTGAGGATAACTTGTTTTAATATCTTCAACTTTTTTCTTTAAATCTTCATTATCTCTATCATCTTTATACGCTTTTTCCAATTCCGAAAAAGGAATTTTATACCTTTCTAATGATAGTCTGTTACGCAATTCTGAATATGCTCTTAATAGTTCATTTTGTACTTTTAAATACGTTCCGTATTCAGTAAGTCTATCACTTTGAACAGAGATAATTGCTTTGTTATAGGATGATCTGATGATGATGGACTTCTGTCTCCTTTACAATAAGTACAAGGACCCGTAGCTACTCCATTTTCAACTTTACCTTCTCCACCACCATTGTCAATAAATTTAACTGCAGCTTCTTTAAGGTCTTCAATTTTCATTTCTTCTCCTTCTACCAACAAATCATTATTTCTATTGATATTAACTTCAAAAATGTTTTTCTCCTTAATAACAGGTGGCACATAGTCTGCAGGCGGCTTCTCTGATAATTTCTTAGATACCCCAGAATCTACATTCATTGTGGTGGTTACTAAGAAAAATATTAATAACAAGAAAGCAATATCTGCCATAGAACCTGCATTAATTTCTGGATTCTCTCTTCTTGCCATATAATTAAGATTTTATTAATCCTTTAACTAAATCGTAAACAAAAAACACACTTGCAACTAAACCTAATGTAATACTGTACCAAATACCAGTACCTACCCATTTATTTACAGCAGAACCAGCTTCTCCTCCATTAGGTATTACTTTTCCTTGCGTGTCTAATACTGCATTACTATCTGCTAAGAAATAAGCAAACACTAATACAACACCTAAAACAGCAACACCTAACAATGTCTTTTTTAAGTTTTCCGGATTTCTTATAATGCTCCATAACGAAAGTATAATAGCAATACCTACTGCAGCATAAAATAAGAAAGTAGAAAAATATATAATTGGACTAATGATACCATTTTGAAGGTCTACATCTGTTTTAAATGCTTCCATATCATCTACAGAAAAAATTCTGATGAATAGAAAAGCTCCAATAACAGCAATTAGTGCAATTAAAATATTTAATATTTTATTACTTTTCATAATTGTTATTATTTTTTATATTTTACTAATAAATCGATTAATTGAATTGATGCATCTTCCATATTGTTTACAATGCTGTCAATTTTAGATACGATATAGTTATAAAAAATTTGTAATATAATTGCAACAATTAAACCAAATACAGTTGTTAATAAGGCAATTTTAATACCACCTGCAACTACTGCTGGAGAAATATCGTTTGCTACTGCTATTCTATCAAAAGCATCAATCATACCAATTACAGTTCCCATGAAACCAAGCATTGGTGCTAATGCAATAAATAAAGACAACCAAGAAACATTTTTCTCTAAAAGCCCCATTTGAACTCCTCCATAAGAAACAACTGCTTTTTCAGCTACGTCTACACCTTCATCTACTCTATCTAAACCTTGATAAAATATAGAAGCAACAGGTCCTTTAGAATTTCTACAAACTTCTTTTGCAGCCTCTACACCACCAGAGCTTAACGCATCGTCTACACTTGCTACTAATTTTTTAGTATTGGTAGAAGCCATATTTAAATAAATAATTCTTTCAATTGCAATTGCCAAACCTAATATTAAGGCAACTAATACAATTCCCATAAATGATGGATCACCTTCAATAAAACGAAGCTTTAATTCTTGGTGAAAAGTTCTTGATTCTTCAGCTGCTTCTTGTGCGAAAGTTGATTGAATGGCTCCAAAAAACATAAATCCTGTTATAGATAGGATATTTACTACTTTTTTCATCGTTGTTATAATTAATTTTTGATAGTTAACGGGTTAAAGATATAAATTTTCATTTCAAAAAAATAATATGAAAGCTACTTTATTGAAATTAATCTTAAAAAAGCTTCCATATAGTCTTTTGAGAGTGCCAAGTAACAAAAAATTATTTAAAATTTAAAAAAAAAACCAATCTATTTTAGATTATAAAATTGATTTTATTCAATTATAGATTCAATATAGAGCTAATTATTCGTTATTTCTCCTCGCAAAGATTGTTCAAAAAAAGTTTTAAACTCCTTATCATTTAAATTTTCGTTAAGCAAATACATTAATTTTGCCACAGCAGTTTCTGTTGTAATATCTTTACCATTTATAACGCCAATTTCTTTGAGTTTTAAACTTGTATCATAATGCCCCATTATTACACTTCCGCTTTTACATTGCGTTACATTTACTATTTTAATTCCTTTGTGTATCGCTTTTTTTAATAACGCAATAAAACTTTCTGAATTAGGTGCATTACCAGATCCATAAGTTTCTAAGACTACTCCTTTTAAATTAGGAATGTTTAAAATATTTTCTATAACAATTTTAGAAATTCCTGGAAAAAGTTTTAAAATCACAACCTCATCAGCCAACTTTTTTCTTACAATTAATTTTTTTTCTCTTTTTTTGGGTTGATAAATTAAATGCTCATTAAAATTTAAATGCACTCCACTTTCTGCAAGCGGAGGAAAATTCATTGAGATAAAAGCTTCAAACTGTTCTGCACTAATTTTTGTAGTTCTATTGGCTCTATATAATTTGTATTCAAAATATAAACAAACTTCAGAAATTTTAGGTTTATTATCTTTTCTTGATGCAGCAATTTCTATGGATGTAATTAAATTCTCTTTGGCATCTGTTCTTAAATCTCCTATTGGCAATTGGGATCCTGTAAAAATGATTGGTTTTTGTAAATTTTCTAACATAAAACTAATTACGGAAGAAGTATAAGACATTGTATCTGAACCTGTTAAAACTACAAAACCATCAAAACTAATATAGTTTTTTTCAATAATTTCTACAATATCAACAAAATATTTGGTATTCATATTCGATGAATCTATGGGGTCATCAAAAGAAATACTTTCTATATTGCAATTTAAATGTTGCAATTCTGGTATTTTCTCTACAATCTGACTAAAATCAAAGGCTTTTAAAGCACCTGTTTTATAATCTTTAATCATACCAATTGTTCCGCCAGTATAGATAAGTAAGATGTTCGGTTTATTTGTCATTTTGTCATTTTTATATTCCAAACAATAAAACGGAATACTTTATGTTGTAAATTTATCAAACAAAAATGATATACAAATTTAAAACACTATAAATTATGGGAATGAGTTTTTATCTTTTAATTGGTCTTATCTCTTTAGTGAGTATGCTAGTTAGTAATAAATTAAAAAGTAAGTTTAAGAAGTATTCACAAATTCAGCTTAGAAACGGAATGAGTGGTGCAGAAATTGCTTCTAAAATGTTGGCAGATAATGGTATTTTTGATGTAAAAGTGATATCTACTCCTGGTAGATTAACTGACCATTACAATCCTAAAGATAAAACAGTAAATTTAAGTGAAGCTGTTTACAATCAAAGAAATGCAGCAGCAGCAGCTGTTGCTGCTCACGAAGTTGGGCATGCAGTACAACACGCAAAAGCGTATAGTTATTTAACAATGCGTTCTAAACTAGTGCCTATTGTAAGTATCTCTTCTAAATTTTCTCAGTGGTTGGTTATTGGAGGATTAATAATGGGAGCAGCTTCTGGTGCTACAGGAGTTGCATTCTTTATTGCTGTTGCTGGTTTGGTAATGATGGCTTTAGCTACATTATTCAGTTTTATAACTTTACCTGTAGAGTATGATGCCAGTAACAGAGCTTTGGCTTGGTTAAAAAATAAAAATATGGTTTCTCAACAAGAATTAGCTGGTGCAACTGATGCTTTAAAATGGGCAGCAAGAACGTATTTAGTTGCTGCAATTGGTTCTTTAGCGATGCTTTTGTATTGGGGTTTACAAGTTTTGGGTAATAGAGATTAATGTCGCAGACATTTTTGTTTCTCAATCTTACAGAAAAATGCATTCAAAAATACTCTCGATTTTATTGGGAGTATTTTTTTTGATGCAACTTTTTCTCAATTAAAAGGGTCTAAGTTTTGTAGAATTACCATAGCTGTTTAAAGGAAAATTAACCCGTTTCATCAGAATTTAGTTTTTCTATGGTAACAAAACCAGCACTTTTACAGTGTTAAATAAAAACCAATCCAATGAAACTTTTTGCTACAAACATTTTTATTTTATGCTTCGGAATTTTAACCTCATTTTCTCAACATTCTATTAAAGGAAAAATTGTTGATAATCAAAATCTACCTTTACCTTTTGCCAATGTTATTTTATACAAAATGGGCAGTAAAGAAAATCCGAAAGGAACTGTAACTGATGAAAAAGGTAACTACAAAATAGAAAATATAGGTTCGGGTAAATACAAATTAGAAGTTTCTATGTTGGGTTTTGAAACCAAAAAAAAGACAGCGTTTGAATTGTCATCAAACAAAATATTTAATTTTACTTTAAAAGAAGAAAGTCAGATTTTAGATGAAGTTGTTGTAAAATCTACAAGACCCGTTATTAAACAAACTGCAGAAAAATTAGTAGTAGATTTAGAAAAAACAGAAATGCTGAGTTCTAATTTACAAGATGTTATGCGTAAAGTTCCTGGTGTTTTGGTTACTAACAACGGAATTACAATTGCAGGAAAAGGCGGTGCAAGAATTCTAATTAACGGTAAAACTACAGAATATATGGATGTAGAAACTTTATTACGCGATTTTCCTGCAGATAATATTGCTAAAATTGAAGTGGTAGAACAACCTGGAGCAGAATTTGATGCTTCTGGTTCTGGAGCCATCATTAACATTATTTTAAAGAAAAACGTAAAATTAGGAACTCACGGAAGCATTACTGGTTGGGTTGGCGAAGATGAAGGTTTTGAGTACGGAACCAGCGCATCTATTGCTAGTTATAAAAACAAACTGAATTGGCAAACAAGCATCAGCCATTCTAAACCCACTTGGAGAGATGATTTAATTTTGGTTAGAACTGTAAAAGACCCAATCACGCTAAAAGAAGATATTTACGATCAAAAAAGTGTTTCACCTTACAATCCAAATAACTTTAGAGTTAGTGGAAATATTGACTATTATTTAAATGATAATCACGCAATTGGAATTGGCGGACGCTGGAACAACAGAAAATCCGACAGAATAACTACTAGTAAAACTCTTGTTACAAAACCCACAGAAACAAAAGTTTTATTTTCTGAAAACAGTTTCGATAGAGATCGAGTAAATTTTAACATCAACCCATATTACGAATACAAATCTGATACAGATAAATTAATTGTTGATTTTAACTATATCAATTATAACAACGATAACACTAATTTTTTATTAAAAACTCAAGGAAGCACTTTACCATTTACAAACAGAAAATACATACAAGATGGAAAATTTACCATTAAAACCTACAAAGCAGATTATTCTAAAACCTTTTCAGAGAACTTTAAACTAAGTGTAGGTAGTAAATATGCAAAAGTAAATACAGATAATGATTTACAATCTTTTTTAGAAAACACAACAACAAGTACTTTTGAATTAGACCAAGAAACAAGTAGTCAGTTTTTAATTGATGAAACTATTTTTGCAGTCTATTCTAAAATAAATGCAACTTCTGGCAAATGGTCTTTTTCTGGTGGTTTACGTTATGAAGATAGTAATACTGATGGAACATCAAACTTTATAGAAAAGGGAGTTCTAAAAACAAAAATTAAAAAAAGACCTATAAGTAAATTGTTTCCAAGCGCATCTGTTAGTAGAAAACTAACAGAAGTTTTAGGCGCAAGTGTATCTTACAGTTACAGAATTCAAAGACCTTCTTATGGTAGCTTAAATTCTTTTGAAGAATATTTAGACCCGTTTTCTGCTGGAGAAGGAAATCCAAATCTTAAACCTGCTTTTACAAACAACTATCAATTTAATTTAACCTATGAAGGACAACCTTTTTTTACCATTGGCTACAGCAATACAGAGGATGTTATTTTCGACCTAATCAAACAAAATAATACCACAAAACAGATAAGACAACAAGCTGTAAATGTAGAAAAATTTACCAATTGGAACTTCAGATTATTTGCGCCTTTAAGTTTTGTAAAAGGTTTAGAAGGTTATACAGGTGTAATTGTAAACAAAAATATGTACAACTCTGCAACTCACGGAGTAGATTTATCTAAATGGAATTTTTTTTGGTTTGTACAAGCAAGTTACAAATTGCCTTGGGATATTAATTTTGAAATAAGTGGTAACTACGGAACAGGTGCTTTAGAAGGACAAATTGAATTTGACTGGTTGGCTGGATTAGATTTTTCTTTTGGTAAAAAGTTTTTTAATGATAAATTAAAAGCCAACTTAGGTTTTAACAAAATGCTAAACAGAGGTTTTAACGGAACAATAGACTACGGAAATGGTACTGCAAAAGTAGAAAGTAATGGTTCTCGTCAGAACATTCAATTACGATTAGTTTATAGTTTTGGTTCTAAATTCGGTAAGAAAAAATCGAAACGTAATTCTTCTAAAGACGAAGAAAATAGAATTGATGATAATAATTAATACATTCGTATTTAAATTATGAACACAAAACTCAATAAATCAGATTGGATAATAATAATAATTGTTTATTCAGTAACAATAATTATAAACTCTGTAGATTATTATAGAGAACATAATCTTTTAAAAGAATATTTTGTAGATTTTTCAGTAGGGACAATAATGTCTTTAAGTGTTGTTTTGTTATTTATATATTGGTTAATTCCTAACTTTTTAGTAAAAAAACAAAAGTATTTTCATTTTGTTTTTTATGGGCTTCTTATTTTGTTTCTATCAGGAGTTGTTGATTATACTGCAGGTTTTTGGAGTGGAGAAAATGATTGGAAAAAATTTCCTAAAGGATTAGATTTCATTTTAAGGTGTCTATTTAGAGTAACAGATGATGCAGGTTTGCTTTTAGGAGTACTTCTAACTAAAAAGTTCTATGAAGGAAAAACTGAATTTAATAAAATTGAAAAAGAACAAAAAGAAAATGAATTAAAACTATTACGCTCTCAAATAGATCCTCATTTTTTGTTTAACAACTTAAATACTTTAGATTCTTTAATTGATTCAGATTCTGAAAAAGCCAAAGAATACATTAACAGATTATCGTTAATTTATCGCTATTTAATTCAGACCAAAGATGCCGAAGTTATGGAACTTTCTAAAGAAATTCAGTTTGCAGAAAATTATATTTTTTTGATAAAAACCAGATTCGGAAATGATTATGAATTTACAATTGAAGAAAACACCTCTATTAACCATCAATTTATTCCTACAGGCGCAATTCAAACTTTATTAGAAAATGTTGTAAAACATAACAAAGCTCAAAATAACAATCCTATAAAAACCAAAATTCAAATTAATAACGGTTGGTTAATAGTTACCAATACAAAATCAGAAATTATTGATAAAAAAGAAACTTTGGGCACAGGTTTAGTAAACTTAAAAGCACGTTATAAATTACTTTCAGATAAAAACATTCAAATAAATAATATGGATAAAAAGTTTGAAGTTTTTATTCCTATTATTAAATTGAGCAAGGAAAACTAAAACTATAGTATTCTGTCTCCTCGAGCGCAGTCGAGAGGTTATATTTAGGTCTCGACTGCGCTCGACCAGACAAATGGCAAAATTTAAAAATGAAAATCTTAATTCTAGAAGACGAAATACCAGCATATCAAAAATTGTTAAATTACTTAACCAATTCTTTTGGTGATGATTTTACACACGATTGGGCGCGTTCTAATGCAGATGGAAAAAAATTATTATTGCATAATAAATACGATTTTATTCTCTCAGACATTCAATTATTAGACGGAATTTCTTTCGATTTATTTGATGAAGTAAACACAGATTGCCCCATAATTTTTTGTTCTGCTCACGACGAATATTTGTTTAAAGCATTTAACACAAACGGAATTGCATATATCTTAAAACCGTATTCTAAATCAGATTTTAATAAAGCCATAGAAAAGTATCAATCCTTATTTAGTCAAGGAAATTATAATGCATTAAATTCTGATACATTATCAAATTTAAAATCAGCTTTAAAAGAAGAAAACACATCGTATAAAAAACGATTTGTAATTAAAAAAGCAAAAGGAATTCAATTATTAAATGTTAGAGACATTAGTTTAGTTGAAGCTTCTGGAGATTTCTGTATTGCCACCGATAATTCTGGAAAACGACACACAATTTCGCAAACGTTAGGAAGTATTTTTCAGCAATTAAATCCTGTTAAATTCTTTAAAATTAATAGAAGTGAAATTGTTTGTATCGATTATATAGACAATATCGAAAGTCATTTTAAAAACCGCTTATTAATCACTCTAAAAGGTGTAAAAGAAAAACCAATGACAAGTTCTTCTACAACTTCAGATTTTAGAAAATGGTTAGAGCAATAATTGCAAAACAAAAGAATCTCCTAAAAACTAGGAGATTCTAATACTACTTATTTAAACTATTACTTTTTAACTTTTTCTAAGCTAGTAATAGTATAAATCTTTAGAGGCATTATTTCTAAATCAGACTTATCTTCTGAAATAGTGTATTTAATTGCAAATGTTTTGTCTATTAAAGATTTATCCTTTAGATTAAACTCTTTTAAAACATCTGGAGATACTTTTTGAAAATACATAGTTTCTCCATCTTCTAAAATAAATTTAAATCCATCTTCTAGAGTGTATCCACTAAAAGTTCCTTCAACCGTTTTTTCTTGCGCTGTAACAATACTAATTGGTTCTAAAATTTCTGCTTGGGCAATAGTAACAATTCCTAAACTTAAAAGCATAGACAAAAGTGCTACTTTTTTTAAATAGTTTTTCATTTTAACTGGTTTTAATTTTTAATAAAATTTTCTTGATTTTTTAAATCAAACACACGTGTAAAATAGATAAACTAATTGCACAATTACTTTTCTATATATCTAAAAACGAGTAATTTATATATTTATTTTATTAAAACAGTTCTTCTTAAAACTTTAACATTTAAGAAATAAAAGGAAGATAAAAAATCTATGAAAAATTCTTCTATAATTTGTGGTTTTAAAAAGTGATTAGAAAGGAAAACCAAACTCTTTATTGATACTCTCCTGAGAGTGTTTGCACGTTCTTTTTATTAGATCTTAATTTTAATAAAACCATACCAAAATCTGTTAAAAAGTCTTTTTTAGAAAGCGAAAAAATTCTTTCTTGTGCTATTTTAGAACGTCTATAATTATGTAAAAAACGTTCTTTCCATTCAGATTCATACTTTAAAAGTAAGCTTAAATCAGATGAATCTAACGCTTCTTCAATTGCTTTACTTGCCATAATTGCTGATTCAAAAATAAACTTATAGCCTTCGCCAACAATTGGATTTACTTGAGAAACACTATCTCCTACACAAACAAGATTGCTTTTTACAAATTTTTGTAAAACAGGTGTAATTGGGATACTACCTCCTTCTACATTATCATTATCTTTAATTACCAGTTTTTTAATTTCAGGTAATTCTAAAATTTTATGTAATTGTTTTTTTAACCCACTAAACATACTTTTATCTAAAGTGCCAAAACCAATTATAGCTCTATTATTTTTTAAAGGAAAAATCCAACCATAACCACCTTTATAATCTTTACCAATCATAAGATGTGCTTCGTTTGTTTTTCCTAAATACTGTACATTATATTCAACACCAGTTGCAAGGTCAACCGTTTTAGCTCTAAGTCCTACTTTTTTACTAATTATACCATTTGTACCTGATGCGTCAACAAAAACAGTTGCGGTATAACTTTTACCGTTTTTATCCTCTAGAGATGTAAAGTTTCCGTTAGAATCTGATATAATCTTAGTGATATTAACACCTAATTGAATATCAACAAAATCAGTGTTAAATGAAGCAATTAATTCTTGATGTATCTTTTTTTTATCTAAAATATATGCTTCTACTTTTATATTCTCTTTAAACGTTTTTGAGTGAATAACGCCTTTGTCAATTTTTTGAGCGATAACATCATCAGATAAATCAAAATCTTGCACCTTCATAAAGCTTCCTAATGTATTAAAGCCAAATTCTAATAGGTCTTTTTTTCTATCTAAAACAAGTGTTTTTCTTTTAAAACGCCCTAATTCTCTAGCAAGCATTAAACCAGCTGTACCTCCACCAACTATTACTACATCATAAGTATTCAAAATATAAGAGTTTGATATTAATCATTTAACTTTAAAACCGCCATAAATGCTTCTTGTGGAATTTCTACATTACCCACTTGACGCATTCTTTTCTTTCCTTTTTTCTGCTTTTCTAACAATTTACGCTTACGCGAAATATCTCCTCCATAACATTTTGCAGTTACATCTTTACGCAATGCTTTTGTGGTTTCTCTAGCAATAATTTTTGCGCCAATTGCTGCCTGAATAGGAATATCGAACTGTTGTCTTGGAATTAATGTCTTTAATTTCTCAACAATTTTTTTACCAATTGAATACGCATTATCTGCGTGTAATAAAGCAGAAAGCGCATCTACAGGTTGTCCGTTTAATAAAATATCTACTCTTACCAATTTCGATTCTTTCATTCCAATAGGATGATAATCGAAAGAAGCATACCCTTTAGAAACGGTTTTTAATCGATCGTAAAAATCGAACACAATTTCTGCCAAAGGCATTTCAAAAATAAGTTCAACTCTTTGTGTTGTTAAATAGGTTTGGTTTGTTATTTGTCCTCGTTTTTCTATACACAAACTCATAACTTGCCCAACAAAATCAGACTTTGTAATGATTGATGCTTTTATAAATGGCTCTTCTACTCTATCTAATCTTGATGGATCTGGTAAATCTGTTGGATTGTTTAGAATGATAATTTCATCTGGATTTTTCTTTGTATAGGCGTAATAAGAAACGTTTGGCACAGTTGTAATTACTGTCATATTAAACTCGCGCTCTAAACGTTCTTGAATGATTTCCATATGCAACATTCCTAAGAATCCACATCTAAAACCAAATCCTAAAGCTGCAGAACTTTCTGGTTGAAACACCAAAGAAGCATCATTTAATTGCAGTTTTTCCATAGAATACCGCAACTCTTCGTAATCTTCTGTATCTACAGGATAAATACCAGCAAAAACCATTGGTTTTACATCTTCAAAACCATCAATTACTTCTGTAGTAGGAGTTTTTGCATCCGTAATTGTATCTCCTACTTTTACTTCTTTAGCGGTTTTAATTCCTGTAATTAAATAGCCAACATCTCCTGTTTTTACAGACTTTTTAACAACTTGCTCTAATTTTAACGTTCCTACCTCATCAGCAAAATAATTTTTGCCTGTTGCCATAAATTTAATCTCCTGACCTTTTTTAATCTCTCCATTCAACACTCTAAAATAAGTTTCAATTCCTCTGTAAGAATTGTAAACCGAATCAAAAATTAAAGCTTGTAATGGTGCTTCTGGATTTCCTTTTGGAGCAGGAACTCTATCAATAATTGCTTCTAAAATGTTATCAACTCCAAAACCAGTTTTTCCACTTGCGTGAATTACCTCTTCTGGATCACATCCTAATAAATCTACAATATCATCGGTAACTTCTTCAGGGTTTGCAGAAGGCAAATCAACCTTATTTAAAATTGGAATAATTTCCAAATCGTTTTCTAACGCTAAATATAAATTAGAAATGGTTTGTGCCTGAATACTTTGAGCAGCATCTACAATTAGTAAAGCTCCTTCACAAGCAGCAATAGAACGAGAAACTTCGTAAGAAAAATCTACATGACCTGGTGTATCAATTAAATTAAGAATGTACTTTTCTCCATTTAACTCATAATCCATTTGAATTGCGTGCGATTTTATGGTAATTCCACGTTCGCGCTCTAAATCCATATTATCTAATAACTGGTCTTTCTTTTCTCGGTCAGTTACAGCACCTGTATAATCTAACAATCTATCGGCTAACGTACTCTTACCATGATCGATATGTGCGATAATGCAAAAGTTTCTAATGTTCTTCATTCGTTAAATTTGTTTTCTAAAATGTCTGCAAATATACGTTAATTACAAGCCTAAGCAAATAAAAACTACTGTCTTACTAATCTTGCCATTCTGCAATAAACAAGTTGGTATCATGACCTCCTCCATTATTTCTGTTTGATGAAAAAATTAACTTTTTACCATCATTAGAAAATACTGGAAAAGCATCAAAAGTTTCTCCGTGCGTAATTCTTTTTAAATTTTTCCCATCAAGATCAATCATATACAAGTTAAAAGGAAAACCACGTTCTGCTTCAAAGTTTGAAGAGAATAAAATCTTTTTTCCTGAAGGATGAAAAAACGGACTCCAATTGGCGTTTCCTAAATCGGTTAATTGACGTAATTCTGAACCATCTGCATTACAGATATACAACTCCATTTCTGTGGGTTGTACCAAGCCTTCTTTTAGTAAATCTTTGTATTCTTTAATTTCTTCTGGAGTTTTTGGTCTTGAAGAACGGAAAATTAATTTAGTCCCATCAGGAGAGAAAAACGCACCACCATCATATCCTAATTGATTGGTAATTTGTTTTACATCTGTACCATCTATATTCATAGTAAACAACTCTAAATCTCCTGTTCTCATAGATGTAAATACAATTTTATCTCCTTTAGGGGAAACAGTTGCCTCTGCATCATAACCAGGTTCAGTTGTTAATTGCTTGGTAATATTCCCATCTAGGTCAGCCACAAAAATATCGTAACTCTCATAGATTGGCCACACATATTTTCCTTCTCTTCGCAAAGGTGCTGGCGGACATTCTTTCCATTTTAAATGTGTAGAACCATACACAAAACTCTTATTATCGGGTAAAAAGTAGGCGCAAGTTGTACGTCCTAATCCTGTTGAAATCATTGGAGGTTTTTTGTCTTTAAATGTTTCATTTGCATTCATTAAAAACATTTGATCACAACCAACATTCCATTTTTTATTATTAGATTGAAAAATAAGTTGTTTATCATCAAAACTCCAATAAGCCTCTGCATTATCACCACCAAAAGTAATTTGCTTCATCGTTTTAAAATGAGTTTCTTCTGGATAAATTAATCCGCCTTTCCATTTTTTTGTTGCTCCAGATTTTGCATCTTCTTTATCTTTTTTGTTACTTTTACAAGAAACAATAGTTAATGTTAAGATGGCTAAAAAAAGTATTCTAAATCTCATTTTTGTCATTCTAATTAGTACTATGTATTTTATAATTCTGTAAAAATAATATTTATCATTATGAGAAACACTCTATTTATCATCTTTTTATTTGTTTTAGCATCTTGCAAGCAAGAAGTTAACTTAGAAAAACTAATAAAAAAAGATGTCATTTTCTTAGCTTCTGATAATTTAGAAGGAAGGCAAACTGGTACAGAAGGAGAGAAAAAAGCGGCTAATTACATTGCTAAACGTTTTAAAGATTTAGGATTACAACCCAAAGGAACTAATAAATACCTACAATCTTTTACATTTAAGCCAAAAACAAATCCGCACGATGAAGTAAAATTCGATGTGAATGGAGATGGAACTATTACAGGAAATAATGTTATTGGTTTTTTAGATAATAAAGTAAAAAATACAGTAATTATTGGTGCGCATTACGATCATTTAGGTTATGGAGGCGAAGGTTCTTTGTATAGAGATTCTATTAAAGCAATTCATAATGGTGCAGACGATAACGCTTCTGGCGTGGCAATTCTATTAAATTTAGCAGCAAAATTAAAAAAGAAAAACATCAATAATAATTATTTATTTATTGCCTTTTCTGGTGAAGAAATGGGTTTATTAGGTTCCAATTATTTTGTAAAAAACCCAACTATAGACACCAAAGCGGTTTCTTATATGATTAATATGGATATGGTGGGTAGATTAAAAAAAGACTCGACTTTGGCAGTTTACGGAACAGGAACATCACCTATTTTTAAACAAACATTAAAATCGCATAACAATAATTTTAAACTGATTCAAAAAGAATCTGGTGTTGGTCCTTCTGACCACACAAGTTTTTATTTGGCAGATATCCCAGTATTGCATTTTTTTACGGGTCAACATGAAGATTATCATAAACCAGGAGATGATTCAGAAAAGTTGAATTATAAAGGAATGGAAACTATTTCTAATTATATTTTTAACATCATTTCTGATTTAAATGACAATGGAAAATTAGCGTTTAGAAAAACTAAAAACGAAAGCAGTCAAGTTCGTTTTAAAGTGGGTTTAGGAGTGGTTCCTGATTATATGTTTGACGGAAAAGGAATGCGTATTGATGGTATTTCTGAAGATAAACCTGCACAAAAAGCTGGCTTACAAAAAGGTGATATTGTAGTTAAACTAGGAGATAGTTTGGTTACAAATATGATGAGTTATATGCGTGCTTTATCAGTATTTAAAAAAGGTGACAAAACTAAGGTTATAGTAGTTAGAAATGGCAAAGATGTAGAAACTGAAATTATTTTTTAACCATTATTTATAATTCAATTTAGGGAAAAACTAAAGTTAACTGTTAGGTTACTGTAAGGGATTCATTATGTAATAGACCAAATGGTTTTCATAAAAAACACTATATTTAACAAAATAAAACCTAAAAATTATGTATTTAAATTTTAAGAAAGTAGCTTTTTCAATCTTAATTTCTACGGTATTTCTAAGCTGTTCTTCAAAAGAAGTTCCTTTAGCTTCGGAAGTAGTAACAAAAGTTACATATAATAAAAATGTTAAAACAATTATTGATAATAGTTGCGCTACTAGTGGTTGTCATAGTACTGTAAGTCCGGCTGCTGGTGTAAAACTTGTTACCTATACTCAAGTTAAAAGTTCTGCTCAAAGTGGTAATTTTCATAAAAGAATAGACAACGGAACAATGCCCCCAAAAGGAGCTTTACCTTCTGCTACAATAGCTATTATTAATAAATGGAAAGTAGATGGCTATCTAGAAAAATAAATATATTAACCTGAAACTTTCTCTTTATGAAAAAAGTAATTCTTTTAGCGATAATTTTGTTGAGTCAAACAACTATTGCTCAAAAATATTTTACAAGAACTGGTAGCACAAACTTTAAAGCATCTGTAGAAGCTTTTGAAGCTGTTGAGGCTACTAATAAAAGTACTTCTGTAATTTTAAAAACTGACACTGGAGACATTGCTGCGCTATTATTAATTAAAGCTTTTAGATTTAAAGTAGCACTAATGCAAGAGCATTTTAATGAAAATTATATGGATTCTGACAAGTATCCAAAAGCCACCTTTAAAGGTAAAATAGATGGTTTTATTCTTGATGAAATCAGCACAAAAAAAGAATACTTAATAAAGGGGACTTTAACTGTTCGTGGAGTAAAAAAAAATATTGAAACCATTGGAACTTTTACAAAATCTGAAAATAAATTAAAGTTAAACGCAACATTTTCAGTTACTCCACAAGATTTTGATATTAAAATACCTAGTATTGTTCGTAAAAAAATAGCAAAAAGCATTAACGTAACTTTAGATTATGAGCTTACAGAAAAAAAGTAAATGGTTTTTAGCTCTACTAATTCTAGGTATAATTATAGCTTTTGGAGCCTATAAATACGCCTATAAACCACATAAAACTACCGAAAATATAAAAGCAGATTTTATTGGTAGCTCAAATAATTTCATTACTAAAATAAGTAGTGATGCTAATCTTTGGTTAAACAAAACTGTAGAATTATCTGGAGAAATTACTTCTAGAGACGAAAAAGGAATTACTTTAAGTAACCGTATTTATTGTCAGTTTAGAGAAGATGTAAGTTTTAATTTGCTTACAAAAGGACAACAAATTACATTAAAAGGACAAGTTATTGGTTATGATGATTTGTTAGAAGAATTAAAATTAAATCAATGTATTATTAAAAAATAAACCCAATGACAAAAAAATTACGAAGCTTATTTTTATTATTTTTTATTTCGTTTTCAATCTCAGCGCAAGATGATTTATTAGACGAATTAGACAATGAAACAAAAAATGACACTCAATATGAATTACCCGCTTTTAAAGCAATGAAAATTGGTAATTTACAATCTACAAAAATAGCTACAAAAGGAGATTTCTATTTAATAGTTTCCCACAGATTTGGAACATTAAAAGACGGATTTGACAACTTTTTTGGCTTGGATGAAGCTAACACCAAAATTCAATTATTATATAGTTTTTGGAATAATGTTCAGTTAAGTATCAGCAGAGAATCTTGGCAAAAAACCTATGCTGGAGCTCTTAAAATAGGTTTGGCAAAACAATCTAACAGTTTTCCTTTTAATATGGTTTTTTACGGAACAACAACCATTAATTCTCAAATAGACAAAACTATTTTACCAACTTTAACTTTTAGCGATAGACTTTCTCACGTTAGTCAATTATTAATATCAAAACGATTTTCATCAGATTTTTCTTTTGAAATAGCACCTTCATACATTAGAGAAAACTTACAAGATTTAAATGTAACAGGTGCTGCAAATCACAATCAATTTGCAATGGCATTTGGCGGGCGATATAAATTAAGTAAAAGAGTTAGTTTAAATGCAGAATATTCATATAATTTTAATCGAGACAAAAATTCTAAATTTGCAGATCCATACACAATTGGTGTAGATATTGAAACTGGCGGACATATTTTTCAGCTATTATTCACAAATGCGCAATCTACAAACGAAGTTGGTTTTTTAAGTAATGCTACTAAAAATGATATTTTCTTCGGATTTAATATTGTAAGAGTATTTTAAATTAGACACAAATTTAACAAACCAAAACCTTACTTTTAAAAGTAAGGTTTTTTTGTTTCTAATAAAGCAATATCTTTGCAGAATGGTAAAAATAGACAACATAGAACTCCCCAGTTTTCCGCTATTATTAGCACCTATGGAAGATGTTTCTGATCCTCCTTTTAGAGCTTTGTGTAAAGAAAACGGAGCAGATGTTGTGTATACAGAGTTTATTTCTTCAGAAGGTTTAATTCGTGATGCCGCAAAAAGTGTTATCAAACTAGATATTTACGAAAAAGAACGTCCTGTTGGAATTCAAATTTTTGGAGCCAATTTAGATTCGATGTTAAAAACGGTGGAAATTGTTGAAAAATCGAATCCAGATATTATTGATATCAACTTTGGTTGTCCTGTTAAAAAAGTGGTTTCTAAAGGTGCTGGTGCTGGGATTTTAAAAAATATTGATTTAATGGTTTCACTTACTGAAGCTATGGTTAAACATACTAAACTCCCAATTACTGTAAAAACGCGCTTAGGTTGGGATCATAATTCTATTAGAATTGTAGAAGTTGCAGAACGTTTGCAAGATGTAGGTTGTAAAGCCATTTCTATTCATGGAAGAACACGTGCGCAAATGTATAAAGGTGATGCAGACTGGAAACCCATTGCAGAGGTTAAAAACAATCCAAGAATGCACATTCCTGTTTTTGGTAATGGAGATGTTACATCACCAGAAAAAGCAATGGAAATGCGAGATAAATATGGTTTAGATGGCTGTATGATTGGTAGAGCTTCTATTGGTTATCCTTGGTTTTTTAATGAAATAAAACATTTTTTTAAAACAGGTAAACATTTATCCAAACCAACAATTGCAGAACGTACAGAAATGGCAAGAAGGCATTTAAAAATGGCTATTGATTGGAAAGGTGAACACTTAGGGATTGTAGAAACAAGAAGGCATTATACCAATTATTTTAAAGGAATTCCGCATTTTAAAGAATATAGAATGAAAATGGTAACGTCTGATGATGCTAAAGATGTTTTTGCTGCTTTTGATGAAGTAGAAACAAAATTTGGGAATGCAACAATTGCAGAAATAAAATAGTTTTTATTATTTTTCTATAAACTCTTTAGAAATTCTGCTACTTGCAATTTTAGCAGCAATAAATCCTAACACAGTAATTGTTAGAATTACAATTAAAAGATTAGAAAGTCTATATTCTACTGGATAAGGTAAACCAGGTACAATTTCGAAAAAACCAAATGTTTGTTGAAAGAATACTAAAAGCGACCCTAAAGCTAATCCAATTAACATCCCGAAAAAAGTGAGTAAAAACCCTTGAATTGTAAATATTCTTTTAATTTCTTTTATAGAAACACCTAAACTAAAGAGCGTTTTTAGATTATGCTTTTTTTCTATAATCATCATAATAATTGCACCAATCACATTAAATAAAGCAATAATTACAATCAATGTAAAGATTAAATACGAAACAAAATTTTCTGTATTTATAACTTTATAAAAAACCTCATTCAGCTGCTCTTTTGTTTGTACTTTATAATTGTCACCAAACCCATTCTGAAATTTTTCTGCAATCTCATTAGCAAAATTAGGATTGTCTAATTTTATTTCTATACCCGTAATTTGATTTTGTTTGTATTTTAATAATTTTCTGGCGGATGAAATATCAACAAAAACAAATTTATTCTTAAACTCTTCAGTACCAGTATAAACGCCTACAATTTGAGTGTTTAAAGTGTAAAATGCTTTGGTAGGATTTATAAATCCTGTGCCAGGTTTTGGAATCATTATTGATAATGGTTCTCCAAAATTTAATATTTCTAAAGATAGTTTTCTAGCAATTCCTTCTCCAACAACAGCCGTATTTTCAAAATCTTTTTGAAGCCAAGTGCCAACATTAACTGCAGAATCTATTTGTGTAATATTTGGATAGTTTTCACTAACTCCTTTTATATAAGCAATTTCATTTTTATCATTATACTCTAAAAAAACACGCTCTTCAATTATTGTTGCGCTTGCTTTAATACGACTTTCACTTTTTATGACGTTGCGAATATCATCTGTCATTAAAAATGATTTTCCTTTTACAGAAGTTATTTTAATATCTGGATCTGTAACTTCTAACAAACTATAATTAAATGTTTTTAAACCAGAAAATCCAGATAATATTATAAACAAAGCTAAAGCTCCTACTATTACTCCAAAAGAAGCAATTATTGTAATAATATTAATAGCATTATTGCTAGTTTTAGTAAACAAATATCTTTTGGCTATGTAGTATGGAAAGTTCAAAAAATATGTATTATTTTTTTTGTCTTCTAGGTAAAATTTCTGGATTTAGAATTGGGTTTTCATCTTTCCCTTTCAAAGAATTATCAATTTCTTCATTATAATCTAAAGTATCATCACCAAAAAATAATAACTCAGGCATTCTTCTTAATTGATTTCTGGTTCTTGATGCCATTTCATAGCGAATTAAAGGTGTGTTAGATTGTACTCCTTCTAAAATTTTATTTCTTTTATCAGAAGGAAAAACACTTAAATACACTTTTGCTACTCCTAAATCTGAAGTAACAGAAACTTTAGAGACAGAAATAATAACTCCTTTCATTCCTTCTTGAGCTGCTTTTTGTAGCACATCTACTAAGTCTTTTTGTAAAACTCCTGCTATTTTTCTTTGTCTATTGGTTTGTTCCATTGTGCAAATTTACAATATTTTTATAGAGTGATTTTATATTTATAGTGAATTGAATTGTATAAAAAAATCTCAAAGCAAATACTTTGAGATTTTTATTATAATTTATTTTAAAAAATTTAATCTGCTAAAATAATTACTTTGTTTTCATTTAATTCTAATGTACCAGAATTAATTGATAACGTTAAAATTTTATCATCTGTCTCATCTGGCACTAACTTACCATGTAAATCATCTAACTCTAAATTAGTTTGAGAATGAATGTGAATTTTAACTGTTCCTTCTTTTAAATTAGAAACAATTGGTGCGTGATTATTTAGCATTTGAAACTCTCCATTTACACCAGGAACTGATAATGAATCAATTTCTGATGAGAATAAAATAGCTTCTGGGGTTACAATTTCTAAAAACATAATTTTACTAGTTTTTAGTTCTTAGTTCTTAGTTTTTAGTTACTTAGTCATAACTTAAAACTTAAAACTTAAAACTTGTTTACGCTTCTGCTAACATTTTTTCTCCTGCATCAATTGCATCTTGAATTGATCCTCTTAAGTTAAATGCTGCTTCAGGATATTTATCTAATTCACCATCCATAATCATATTAAATCCTTTAATCGTATCTTTAATATCAACTAAAACACCTGGTATACCAGTAAATTGTTCAGCAACATGGAAAGGTTGAGATAAGAAACGTTGTACACGTCTTGCTCTATGAACTACTAATTTATCTTCTTCAGATAATTCTTCCATCCCTAAAATGGCGATAATATCTTGTAATTCTTTATAACGTTGTAAAATTTCTTTTACTCTTTGTGCACAATCATAATGTTCATCACCTAAAACTTCAGCTGTTAAAATTCTTGAAGTAGAATCTAAAGGGTCTACCGCAGGATAAATACCTAACTCTGCAATTTTACGAGATAATACTGTTGTTGCATCTAAATGCGCAAAAGTTGTTGCTGGTGCAGGATCTGTTAAATCATCTGCAGGTACATAAACTGCTTGTACAGATGTAATAGATCCTTTTTTAGTTGATGTAATACGTTCTTGCATTGCACCCATTTCTGTTGCTAGTGTAGGTTGATAACCTACCGCAGATGGCATACGTCCTAATAAGGCAGAAACCTCAGAACCTGCTTGTGTAAAACGGAAGATATTATCAACAAAGAAAAGAACATCTTTTCCTTGTGCTTCTCCTGCTCCATCTCTAAAGTATTCTGCAATTGTTAAACCAGATAAAGCAACTCTTGCACGCGCTCCAGGTGGCTCATTCATTTGACCAAATACAAAAGTTGCTTTAGAATCTTTCATTCCTGGTTTATCTACTTTAGATAAATCCCATCCGCCTTCTTCCATAGAATGCATAAAATCATCACCATATTTTATAATTCCAGATTCTAACATTTCACGAAGTAAATCGTTTCCTTCACGAGTTCTTTCTCCAACTCCTGCAAACACAGATAAACCTCCATGACCTTTTGCAATGTTGTTAATTAACTCTTGAATTAGTACTGTTTTACCTACACCTGCTCCACCAAATAATCCAATTTTACCTCCTTTTGCATAAGGTTCAATTAAATCGATAACTTTAATACCTGTAAATAAAACTTCTGTAGATACTGATAAATCTTCAAATTTAGGTGCAGATCTATGAATAGGCAAACCATTTTTACCTTCTTTCTTTAAATCTCCTAAACCATCAATTGCGTCTCCTGTTACATTAAACAAACGACCATAAATATCGTTTCCTATTGGCATTTGAATAGGATTACCAGTTGCTATAACTTCTGTGCCTCTACTTAAACCATCAGTAGCATCCATAGAAATAGTTCTTACTGTATCTTCTCCAATATGTTGCTGTACTTCTAATACTAAAATAGAACCATCAGCTTTTTTTATTTCTAGAGAATCGTAGATTTTAGGAAGTTCATTTTCTGTATTGAATTCAACATCGATTACTGGCCCAATAATTTGAGAAACTTTACCTGTTATTGTAGACATTATGTATCTAATTAAAATTATTATTTTATGTATGAGACTTCTCTCTCATTTTCAGGATGCAAAGGTAATTTTTTTGATTGAAACTAAAAAAGTTTTTTTACTTAAAAAGAATTATTATAGATATAAAAAAGCCTCATCAAAATTGATGAGGCTTTCATATTTTATTTAAAATACTACTAGTTAGTTACTTTAATTTCAACTCTTCTGTTGTTAGCTTTACCTGCTCTAGTTTTATTAGAGTCTATTGGAGAAGACTCCCCAAAACCTTTAGCAGTTAATCTACTAGAGTCAATACCTTTTTTAACTAAATAGTTTTTAACAGCATTTGCTCTTTTTGTAGATAATCTTAAGTTTAAAGCATCACTTCCAGAACTATCTGTATGACCACCAATTGCAAAAGTAGCTTTCGTATTTTTATTCATAATTGCAACGATAGCATCTAATTGCTTAGTTACACCTGGCTTGAATGAAGATCTACCAGAGTTAAATAAAATAGACTTAGCTGTAAAGTTAATTTCTTCAATTTCTTCTTTGCTAATTACTGGCTCTGGGCAACCTTGTTGAGAAGCAACACCTGCTACAGAAGGACATTTGTCATCTTTATCTAAAACTCCATCTCCATCAGTATCTGGCCAAGGACAACCTGCATTTGCAGCTGGACCTGCTTTAGTAGCACATCTATCATCTTTATCTACAACACCATCACCATCAGTATCAGGACAACCTTTGTTAGCTTTAGTTCCTTTAGAATTAGGACACATATCATCTTTGTCAGCAACACCATCTCCATCAGCATCTGGACAACCATTCATAGCAGCTAAACCAGCAACGTTAGGACAAGCATCATCAGAATCTTTTACACCATCTCCATCAGCATCAGGACATCCATTGAATTCTTTTAAGCCTGCAACTTCAGGACAAGCATCATCTTTATCATACACTCCATCTCCATCAGAGTCTTTTCCTCCAAATTGAAGAACTAAACCTAATGATGTTTGGTAATGAGATCTTACTTTATCTGCAAAACCTTTTTTAGTACCTGTTTGGAAATTTAACCCAACATTATCATTAAACCAAAAATTAGCACCAACACCACCATTTAACATTCCTTCTCCTTTAGAGTCAGCAGAAACATAAGCCCCTCCTAAATATACATAAGGATCAAACCAACCTGTATCACCCACAAGATTATTAAGATCATAAGTTGCAACAGCATCTACTGACCAATACAAAAAGTCTGCATCATTTTTACCATCGTAATTTTCAATTTTATTCAAAGAACCTGCTAACTGAATCCCAAAACCTTTGTCTAAATACTTAGAAGCATAGATTCTAGATATAGAAGGTAAAACATTCCAATCTTTATTGCCAAGTAAGTCTTTCAACTGATCTGTAAAATTAGAAGTATTGTAGAAATCTACAACATTTACACCAAAACCTACTGCCCAAGGGTTGTTTTCATTTTGTGCATTTACGTTGCTAACTGTTAGCAAAGCAAACATAGCTATCACAGCTAATTTTAATCGTTTCATTATCAAATTTTTAAATTAAAAGTTCGTTATTATTATACGCAAAAGTAAACTCTTAAAACGTATCTACAAAGACAAATTTACAAAAACTTATAAAAAGCACAAGTTTTTTTATCAATTCTAAATAACATTTAAGTTTTTTCCTGTCTTTTTAAAAGCAGATATTGCTTTGTCTAAATGCTCTTTTGAATGTGCAGCAGATAATTGTACTCTTATTCTTGCTTTTTCTTTTGGAACTACTGGAAAGAAAAAGCCAATCACATAAATTCCTTCTTCTAAAAGCTTATTTGCCATCACTTGAGATAGTTTAGCGTCATATAACATTACTGGTACAATGGCAGCATCAGCACCTACTAAATCAAAACCTGCTTTTTCCATTTCTGTTCTAAAATAATTGGTATTCCATTCTAATTTATCTCGAAGTGAAGTATCATTAGAAATTAAATCAAAAACTTTTAATGACGCTCCTACAATTGCTGGTGCTAATGAGTTTGAAAATAAATAAGGTCTAGAACGTTGACGTAAAATCTCAATAATTTCTTTTTTCCCTGTTGTATAGCCTCCCATTGCTCCTCCAAGCGCTTTTCCTAAAGTTCCTGTAACAATATCTACTCTATCCATTACATTTTTTAGTTCAACTGTTCCTCTGCCTGTTTTACCAATAAATCCTGTTGCGTGACACTCATCAACCATAACCAAAGCATCATATTTATCTGCTAAATCGCAAATTTCATCTAATTTAGCCACAATTCCATCCATAGAAAAAACACCGTCTGTAACAATAATTTTAAAACGATGATTTTGTTTATTAGCTTCAATTAATTGTTCTTCTAAAGAAGTCATATCATTGTTATGATAACGATAACGTGCAGCTTTACATAAACGCACTCCATCTATAATCGAAGCATGATTTAAACTATCAGAAATAATAGCATCTTCTTTTGTTAAAAGTGGTTCAAAAACTCCGCCATTTGCATCAAAAGCGGCTGCATATAAAATAGTGTCTTCGGTTGTATAAAAATCGGCAATCTTTTTTTCTAATTGCTTATGAATATCTTGTGTTCCACAAATAAAACGTACAGAAGACATTCCAAAACCGTGCGTATCCATAGTGTCTTTTGCTGCTTGTATAACTTCTGGATGATTTGACAATCCTAAATAATTATTGGCACAAAAGTTAATTACTTCTTCGCCAGTAGAAATTTTTATTACTGCATCTTGAGACGATGTAATAATTCTTTCCGATTTATATAAACCTGCGTCTTTTATATCTTGAATCTCTTTTTTTAGCGTATTCTTAATTTTTCCGTACATATTGTTAAGTTTGAAAGTTGTAAAGTTACAAGTTTGAAAGTTTTTATTTAAACTTCTTCAACCAAAATTTCTTCATTTATATATATGAGCAGTTTTTTATCGACTTTAATATTCATCGATTTTAATATTTGTTCGTATTTTAATAATTGTTGATGATGTTCTGCAGACGGATTTCCGGTTTTATAATCTATAATTACTGCTGTATTTTTATCTGTAAACACCAATCTATCTGGAATAATCATTTGATTATCTACATCAACAATTTCTCTTTCATTAAAAACTTTGACTTTTTCTGAAAAATAAGTTGCTAATTCTGGATGATTTACAACCTCATCAATACTTTTTTTAAATGACACAACTTGCTCATCATTTAAAATTCCTTGCTGATGATATTGTGCAACAACCTTATTTACATCATTTTTACGAATGATTTTTGCAAAAATCTCGTGAAATAAATTCCCAAAATCGATTGCTTTTCCTTGTTCTGTATTCCATAATTTTGAAGCACTTGCCAACAATACAATATTATGTTCTTGCCAAGGTGTAGAAATAAAATTTTGATGAGTTTCTGCAATAGCATCTTCTTTCTCTTGAACACTAATTCTCTTTTCATCTCCAAAAGTGTATTCTAAAACAGCATCATTCCATAGATTTTGCTGTTTTAAATAATTGATAAAAACACCAGAATAAAAATTGGTGTTTTCATCTCCTTTTGATGATATTTTCTTCTCTGTGATAATGTGTAATTGCTCAACTACTCTAGTTAACGAAACATATAGTAAATTAAAATTATCTAATTCTAATTCCTCCCTTTGATGCTTGTAAATCTCTAAACCTCTTTTACTTACTATTGACAAACTCTTACTATAATCTACCAATAATTCACTGAATCCTTCATAAGATTCTGGCAATTGATTTAACCAAGTTTTTGGTTTAATTTGTCTGTAAATATCTACATCGCAAGGAAAAATTACCACAGGAAACTCTAGTCCTTTTGATTTATGAATGGTCATAACCTGAACCGCATTTGCGCTTTCTGGAGCAACAATACTCAGCTTGTCTTTTTTAAGCTCCCAAAACTCTAAAAACTCACCAACATCGGTTCCTTTTCTTTGTTGTTCTAAAACTACATCTAAGAAAAATTGAACATAAGCATCAGACGAGTTTACCAAATTAAAACCTCTAATTATTTCTTCAATTTTTTCGTAAAATGGTTGTTGATGAAATCTTGTCTCATCAAACGAAACACCATATTTTTTTAAAGACTGTAAAATAATTTGATTGTCTGATTTCGCAAGTTCGTTTAAAAAAGTATGTTTAGAATTTTTTATTTGTAAATGTTGATATAAAAAATAGAGTATTTCAAAACGAGTTTCTTCATCCCTTGGGTTTTGTAAAATCTTTAAAATATCAATAATAAAAGTAACTTTTGCACTATTTTGCAATAATAAAGTTTCTGATGAAACAATATGAATTCCGTTTTCTGAAAGGTAATTTGCAACAGCAACACCGTCTTTTCTTGTGCGTGTTAACACGCAAATTTCATTCAACGAAAAAGAGGTTTTTAATAGGTTAATTTTTGCTAAAACTTTCTTTGGATATTTTAATTTATTAGCTTCCTTTAAATCTTCTTTTTCTAAAAAATTTAAAGAAACAAAACCTCCTTTTTTGCTGTTTTCTATTTGCTTATTTCCTTCAATAAAAAGATTTTTATAAGACTCATTTTCAAGAAAATTGGCTGTGTGTTGAAAAAAGGAATTGTTAAAATTAATGACCTCTGAATAACTCCTAAAATTAGTTTCTAAATTTTTAATTTCTTTTTTAATCTGAAACGGATTTTCAATACCTGAACCCAAATTAATAAACTGTGCTGCTTTTCCTCCACGCCATCTGTAAATGGCTTGTTTACCATCGCCAACCAATAATAAATTACTGTTTTCTTGCGCCAAAGCATTGTCTATTAACGGAATTAAATTTTGCCACTGCAGCACAGAAGTGTCTTGCATTTCATCTATAAAATAATGCTGAAAACGCTGCCCAATTCTTTCGTAAATAAATGGCGCAGGTTGGTCTTTTATATTATCAGAAATTAGCTGATTAAACTCAGCGTTTAATCGAATATTATTATCTTCTTTTATGGCTTCTAATTCCGAATTAATATTGTTTAAAACCGCTAAAGGAACAATGCTTTTCAGCGCCAATTTATTCATTGAAAATTGCTGATATATTTTTTCTGACTCTTTAAATAACCGAATAATATCAGGAATTATTTGATTTATGGAATTGGCAATTGAATCTATTGTAGACTTCGAATAATATTGATTATTTTCTATTGCTTTTTTTATGGTTTCACTTCGTTTTATAAAATCGATATTTACAGACTTAACACTAATATCTAAAAAAAATTTTGGAATGGTTCCGCGCATAAAATCTTTAGGCTCTAAATCATTATTTTCTATAAGTTGCAAACATTCTTTACCTATTTTTTTTACAGCTTCTTTTAACTCTTTTTGTTGATAATAAAGTTTCTTTTTTAAATTGGTAAAATCTTCTAACTTTTTATCTGCAAGATTTCTAAAATGTTGCACGTCATCTTCATTCAATAAAATTTTTGCAAACTCACTTAAATCTCTCGAAATATCCCAAGATTTATCATCATCTGTTTTATCTAAAGAATAATCAATTAACAAGTTTGTTAGCTTCTTTTCTGTTCCTATTTTAGAAATTAAAACATCAACGGCTTCATTTAATAAAGAAACTGCATCCATTTCTACTTCAAAGTTGAGTGACAAACCTAAATCGAAAGCAAAATTTTTGATGATTTTATGCGTAAAACTATCAATTGTGGTAATTGAAAAAGCCGAATAATTTTGAAGAATTACATCTAAAACCTTCTTACTTCTTTCTTTAACTGTTGGCTTATCAATAGCTATTTCATTGATAATAATCTTGAATAAATCATTCTCTTTTCCGTTAGAAAAATCTTCTAAATTCTGCAAAACACGTTCTTTCATTTCGCCGGCAGCTTTGTTGGTAAACGTAATTGCCAATACTTTTTGAAAGGTAAAAATATCTTCTGAAATCAATAATACTTTCAGGTATTCTTTTACTAATGTAAAGGTTTTTCCGCTTCCGGCAGAAGCATTATACACTTGAAATGTTGAAGGTTGTTGCACAATTTATTTTTAAAAACGAATTGTACGAATTTAAGTATTTATTAGATTAATACACAGAGTTTCACAGAGAAATCTCAGAGATAAAAAGAGACACGAATTTCACAGATTTCACGGATTAGTTTAGCAAGCAATTCTACAGAGTCACACAGAGAAATCGCCAAAAAAATCGCGTAGTAAAAACACGAGAGTGTTTCTTATTCTTCGTGAAGATTAAGATGGGCTTCTATCTATCCTAAACCAACATCTAAAGACATCATTACTATAAAACCGCCAATAAAACCAAGAGTAGCAACATCTGTATATTTATCTCTTTGGGTTTCTGGTATTACTTCTTCTACCACCACAAAAATCATTGCACCTGCTGCAAACGCCAAAGCATAAGGTAAAATTGGTGTAAAAAACGAAACCGCTAAAGCTCCTAAAACTGCTGCAACTGGCTCTACAATTGCAGATAATTGTCCGTACCAAAAACTTTTAAATCTACTAACTCCTTGTCTTCTTAATGGCATTGCCACTGCAAAACCTTCTGGAAAATTCTGAATTCCAATTCCGATTGCTAAAGATATTGCTGCAATAATCATTTCTGTTTGTTCTACGCCAACTAAAGTAGATGCTGCACCAAATAAAACTCCAACCGCTAAACCTTCAGGAATATTGTGTAAGGTAATTGCCAACACCAACAAAGTAGTTTTATGCCATTCTGTTTTTACTCCTTCTTTTTCACTTTCTTTAAAATTGATATGTAAATGCGGTAAAATTTTATCCATTCCAAAAAGTGCTAAAGCTCCTAAACCAAAGCCAATTGCGGCTGGTAAAACTTTTACAAAACCCTCACCAGGACTGTTGTCTATTGCTGGCGCCAACAAACTCCAAAAACTTGCAGCTACCATAACTCCACCTGTAAAACCTAACATTCCGTCTAAAACCGCTCTATTAGCCTTCTTAAAAAAGAAAACCAAAGCTGCGCCTGCTGCAGTTAATCCCCAAGTAAAAAGTGATGCAAATAATGCTGCTAAAATTGGATGTTCTTTTCCAAATTCAACTAATTGATCGAATGTACTCATAGTCTTTTTATATATAAATTGTTGGCTATTTTATTTGATATTGATAATTTCTTATCTTCTATTTGAATGAACAAAGAATCATCAAAATCTTCTTTTTCTAATACTGTAATTTGCTCTCCTAAAGTAATCCCTTTTTTATCTAAAAATTGTAAAAACTCTGATGAAGAATCATTGACACCAACACAAATTCCAACTTCATTTTTTCTTAAAGTTGATAATAAACTTTTATCAATCGTTTTTAAATTACCATCTTTATCTGGTATTGGATCTCCATGAGGATCGTGTGTTGGAAAACCTAATAAAGCATCTAATTGATTGATTAATTTAGGAGATTTTATATGCTCTAATTGTTCTGCAACATCATGAACTTCATCCCAAGAAAAATTTAGTTTTTCAACCAAAAAAACTTCCCACAATCTATGTTTTCGCACAATATTGGCAGCCGTTTTCTTTCCTAAATCTGTTAATTTTACACCTTTATATTTCTTGTAAACCACTACATTTTTATCAGACAATTTTTTAATCATATCTGTAACAGAAGAAGCTTTTGTAGTTAACTTTTTTGCAATAGCATTTGTACTGATTCCTTTTTCAGCATCCAATTCTAAATGATAAATAGCTTTTAAATAATTCTCTTCAGAAAGTGTAAACATTTTTAATAATTGTAATACAAAGATATGCTTTTTATTTTTATTAAAATATTTTTTTAGTTTTACCTAAAAATAAAATTACATTTGCAAAAACTTAACTGCAAAAATATATTTAAAAAACATTATTTTTATTTATTCTAAATATAAATAAGTAATACATTTGCAAAAAATAATCATAAAAAATGAAGCTAAAAATTACTATTCTTTTTTTAACCTTGTGTGCAAATAGTATTCTTTCTCAAAATAATAGTATTTCTGGTAAAGTAATTTCGGAAGGAGAACCTATGCCTTTTGTTAATATTTATTTGAAGAAAACTAAATTAGGAACATCAACAAATGAAAAAGGTTTTTATAAACTTAAAAATATTCCTAATGGCAACTATACTTTAGTCATAAGTTCTGTAGGTTTTAAGCCAAAATCTATTAAAATTTCCTTTTCAGGGGATAAAACCATCCATAGAAATTTTACATTAAATGAAAGTAATTCGCTAGATGAAATCGTGATTTCTGGAACTTTAAAACCCGTTACAAAAGCAAATAGCTCTGTTCCTGTAGAAGTATATAGTAAAACTTTTTTTAAGAAAAATCCTACGCCTTCTATTTTTGAATCATTACAAAATGTAAACGGAGTTAGGCCGCAACTAAATTGTAATGTTTGTAATACCGGAGATATTCACATTAATGGTTTAGAAGGGCCTTACACCTTTGTTTTAATTGATGGAATGCCAATTGTAAGTGGTTTATCTACCGTTTATGGTTTAACAGGAATTCCGCAAGCTTTAATTGAAAGAGTTGAAGTTGTAAAAGGCCCAGCATCAACTTTATATGGTTCTGAAGCTGTTGGTGGAATTATTAATATCATTACAAAAAAACCCTCGAATTCTCCAGCTATAACTTCAGATACGTTTGCTAGTTCTTGGGGAGAAGTGAATACAGATTTAGGTTTGCGATACAAATTATCAGAAAAATCGAAAGGTCTTTTGGGTGTAAATTATTTTAATTATCAACAAAGAATAGACAATAATAATGATGGTTTTACAGATTTAACGCTTCAAGACAGAATATCAATTTTTAATAAAATTAATATAGATAGAAAGGATAATAAGGTTTTTACAATTGCAGGAAGATATGTGTATGAAGACAGATGGGGAGGAGAATTAGATTGGGAAAAAAAATATAGAGGAACAGAAATAAAATATGGTGAGAGTATTTACACAAATCGTTGGGAAACTTTTGGAACCTACCAATTACCAACTTCAGAAAATATTAATTTTCAATTTAGTGCAAATGGTCATTATCAAGATTCCTCTTATGGAACAGATGCTTACAATGCAGAACAAATTATTGGTTTTGGGCAATTTGTGTATAACAAACAATTAAAAGAAAAACACGATTTAACGTTAGGTTTAGCCTACAGGTACACGTTTTATGACGATAATACTTTTGCTACTTTAGATAGTAAAGGCATTAAAAATCAACCTTCTATTACACATTTACCAGGAATTTTCTTGCAAGATGAAATTAGCTTAAATAAGAATAACAAATTATTATTAGGCGCAAGATGGGATTATAACAGTTTACACGGAAGTATTTTTTCACCAAGAATAAATTACAAATGGAATTCTAAAGATAATACCAATATTTTTAGATTGAGCATTGGTAATGGATTTAGAGTTGCTAATATATTTACAGAAGATCACGCAGCTTTAAATGGAGCAAGAGAGATTGAGTTTAATGGCGAATTAAACCCCGAAACTTCGTGGAATACAAATATAAATTATGTAAAAAAGATTTACCCAAAAAACTCAATTATAACGCTAGATGCAAGTGCATTTTACACCTATTTTGACAATAGAATTTTACCTGATTATGAGACGGATACAAACAAAATTATTTATGCAAATCTAGAAGGTCATTCAGTTTCAAAAGGAATCTCTCTTAACACAGACATTACTTTTTTAAACGGATTAACAATAAACGCTGGCGCAACCTTAATGGATGTTTCCATTACAAAAAACGGGGTAAAAACTAGACAACTACTTACCGAAAGTTTTAGCGGAGTTTGGTCTATTTCTTATAAATTTAGAAATAATTTCACACTAGATTATACAGGAAATGTATATGGACCAATGAGATTACCATTGTTAGGACCCAATGATAAAAGAGCAGCAAACTCTCCTTGGTTTAGCATTCAAAACATACAATTCAGTAAAAAATTTAGTAATTCTTGGGAAATTTATGGAGGTGTAAAAAACCTTTTAAACTTTACACCACCAGCAAACAGTATAAATAGTGCAGATAATCCTTTTGATAAAAACCCTGATGGAACACCAATTATTTTTACGAAAGAAAACGAACATAAAGCTTTTGACCCGAGTTATGTTTATGCTTCTAATCAAGGAATTAGAGCTTTTGCTGGCTTAAGATATACGCTTTTTTAAGCTTTATAAATAGAAATTATTTTTATCTATCCCAGATACGTTTTCTTCTAGAATCTTTAATAATAGATTTATTTGATGATGAACTGTTTCCTGAAAAAAGAGAAAAACGATACACCAAACCAACAGAACCAAAAGTATGAGAACGCTGACTAGAAAATCTTTTTTCGTTAAACCTATACATTAATTGTCCGTTAAGACCAAACCTTTCGGAAACCCAAAGTGTACCACCCGCTCCAAAGTTTAAAGTTGGTGTTAACCGCTTTGCTTTTATAAAACTACCTCCTAACAATGCATACATAGAAATTCTGTTATTAGAAGTTCCGAAATCATATCTTGCTTCGCCATCAAAAGTGGTATATTTTTGAACATCTTTAAATGTTGAAGAAATACTACCAACAAAAGTTACATTTTTAAACATATACCTAGCTACAGATATCCTAGGAAATTGGTCTATATATCTACCCCCAACTGCAGGTCCATCTTTTACAGAGTAAAGAATTGATCCAGAACCAAAAGTAAGAGCCCATTTATTTTCTTCATTTTGACTATAAGAATTGCAAATCAATAATAAAGAAAGTATTAGAAAAAATATATATTTACTTTTCATTTTAAAAAGGGGATTAAGGTCAGCAATTATAAAACTGACGAAACGCAAATATATTGTATTATTTAAGAAAACAAAATTGTCAATAGTTTTTCTCCCTTTTTTTATCAAATAAGTAATTTATCAATGATTAACTTGCCAAATTCTTTTTCTTCCAAACAAAGAAATATTAAAATCAAAACTATAAACTACACCCAGAGTTAATTGTAAATGAGATCTCATACTTTCAAATCTTTTTTCAGAAAACTTATAAATTGCTTGTGTGTTTACTCCTATTCTATTAGAAATCCAATAAGTATTTCCAACTCCAAAATTTAATGTTGGTGTTCTTTTTCTTTCAGACTTTACAAATGTTCCGCCAATAAAAGCATAAGGTTCTAAAAATTTAAATTGTTTTTTAAAATGATATCTAACAGAACCCCCAAAAGAATTATATTTTGCAGAATTTTTAATAAGACCAATATTATTAATTGTGTTAAAACCAATCTCTACATCAACAGAAAGATTGTTCTTAAAATGATACGTTAGGTTTAGTCTAGGAATATGAAAAATATGTTTATCTCCTATAAAAGAAGCGTTTTTATTATTAAACTTAATAAGAGCAGAACTCAAACCTAATTCCCATTTATTTTTATTTTGTGCTTGATTTTTGTTAGTGATAAAAATCATTCCAAAAATCATAAATACCATTACGCTCTTCATACATCAAAAATTTATTATGATTATTTAAAACGTAACTTTTTTTCATTTTTATGATTTTATTTATGGTATATAATATATAACAAGCATTTTTTGTTAGACCCTACAAAAATTAAAAAGTTTTATTCTCTACCTAATTCTAAGTCATATATTTGCATCAAATTATATTCAGTTGAGTAAGCAGAACATTGTAAATCAATATCAAAAATCTGTAAAAGTTTTGCAGATAATAACCGAGCTTCAACAAGACAAAAACCATTTTCAGATATCGAATTTGGTAGGTTCTTCGTTGTCTTTTGTAATTTCTGAAACTTTTAAGAAAGCAGACAAACCTTATCTTTTAATTTTTAATGATAAAGAAGAAGCTGCTTATTATTTAAATGATTTAGAGCAGTTATTAGGAGATAAAAATGTACTTTTTTATCCGGGTTCTTACAGAAGACCTTATCAAATAGAAGAAACAGACAATGCCAATGTTTTATTGCGTTCAGAAGTTTTAAATAGAATTAATTCTCGCAAAAAACCTGCTGTTATTGTAACCTACCCTACTGCTTTATTCGAAAAAGTAGTTACAAAAAAAGAACTAGAAAAAAACACTTTAAAAATTACTGTTGGCGAAAATTTATCGCTCGATTTTGTAAACGAAGTTTTATTCGAATACAAATTTAAAAGAGTTGATTTTGTTACAGAACCAGGCGATTTTTCTGTAAGAGGAGGCATCATAGATGTTTTTTCTTTTTCTAATGATGAACCCTACAGAATAGAATTTTTTGGCGATGAAATTGATAGTATTAGAACTTTTGATGTAGAAACACAACTCTCTAAAGAGAAACTAAAAAAAGTTTCTATAATGCCCAATATAGAAAACAAAACATTGCAAGAACCTTTCGACTCCGCTCAAGATAAAATCCGAGAGAGTTTCTTAAAATACATATCATCGAAAACGGTTATTTTTACTAAAAACATTGATTTATTAGTAGGGAAACTAGATAAATTTTTCACAAAAGCAGAAGCTGCTTTTACCAATTTATCTAAAGAAATTAAACACTCAAAACCATCAGAATTATTTTGCGATGGCGATTTTATTTTAAATCAATTACAGGAGTTTTCATTAGTAAATTTTGGTAGTAAAACTAAACCTCAAAGGTTTTTAAAACCTTTGAGGTTTGAAAATAAGGATCCCTATAAAGTTTCAAAAACCTTGCAGGAAATAAATTTTAACACAAAACCTCAACCTTCATTCAACAAACAATTTAATTTATTAATTAACAATTTAAACGAGTATCACAAAGCAGGCTTTACCAATTATATTTTTTGTGCAAATGAGCAACAAGCAAAACGTTTTCACGATATTTTTGATGATGCAGAACAAAAAGTGCATTATGAAACCATCGTTTTTCCTTTATATCAAGGTTTTATAGATGTTCATCATAAATTAGTTTGTTATACAGACCATCAAATTTTTGAACGTTATCATAAATTCCGCTTAAAAAATGGCTATGCAAAAAAACAAGCCATCACACTTCAAGAATTAAATAAACTTGAAATTGGAGATTATGTAACACATATAGATCATGGAATCGGAAAATTTGGTGGTTTGCAAAAAATTGATGTTCAAGGTAAAAAGCAAGAAGCCATTAAATTAGTTTACGGAGAACGTGATATTTTATATGTAAGCATTCACTCACTTCACAAAATTTCTAGATTTAATGGTAAGGATGGAAAAGCACCAAAGATTTACAAATTAGGTTCTGGTGCTTGGAAAAAAATAAAACAAAAAACCAAAGCAAGAGTTAAACATATTGCGTTTAATTTAATTCAGTTATATGCAAAAAGAAAGCTACAAAAAGGCTTTGCTTTTGGCTCAGACACACACATTCAGCACGAACTAGAAGGGAGTTTTATGTACGAAGATACTCCAGATCAATTTACTGCTACGCAGGATGTAAAAACGGATATGGAAAAAGAGCAACCTATGGACAGGTTGGTTTGTGGCGATGTTGGTTTTGGAAAAACTGAAGTGGCAGTAAGAGCCGCTTTTAAAGCGGTTGATAATGGCAAACAAGTTGTTATTTTAGTGCCGACAACAATTTTGGCTTTTCAGCATTATAAAACCTTTTCAGAAAGATTAAAAGACTTTCCAATTAAGATAGATTATTTAAATAGATTTAGAACTGCTAAACAAAAAACCACAGCAATTAATGGTGTAAATGATGGTTCTGTAGATATTATTATTGGCACACATCAACTCACAAATCAACGTATAAAATTTAAAGATTTAGGCTTATTAATTATCGATGAAGAACAGAAATTTGGCGTTGCTGTAAAAGACAAACTAAAAACGTTAAAAGAAAATGTTGATACCTTAACCTTAACTGCTACTCCAATTCCGAGAACTTTGCAGTTTAGTTTAATGGCGGCAAGAGATTTATCCGTCATAAAAACGCCACCTCCCAATAGACATCCCATAGAAACGAATGTCATCCGCTTTAGCGAAGAAACAATACGTGATGCTATTTCATATGAAATTTCTAGAGGCGGACAAATTTTCTTTATCCATAATAGAATTGAAAACATTAAAGAAGTTGCTGGTTTGTTACAAAGATTAGTTCCGTCTGCAAAAATAGGAATTGGTCATGGGCAAATGGAAGGCAAAAAACTAGAGCAATTAATGCTTGGTTTTATGAATAATGAATTCGATGTTTTGGTTTCTACAACCATTGTAGAAAGTGGTTTAGATGTACCCAATGCGAATACTATTTTTATCAATAATGCCAATAATTTTGGACTTTCTGATTTACACCAAATGCGTGGTAGAGTTGGGCGTTCTAACAAAAAAGCGTTTTGTTATTTTATAACACCGCCTTTTCATATGATGACTGATGATGCTAGAAAACGGATTCAGGCTTTAGAGTTGTTTTCTGATTTAGGAAGCGGAATTAACATTGCTATGAAAGATTTAGAAATTCGTGGAGCAGGAGATTTATTAGGTGGAGAACAAAGCGGATTTATTAATGATATTGGGTTTGACACCTATCAAAAAATACTACAAGAAGCTATTGAAGAACTCAAAGAAAATGAGTTTAAAGAGCTGTATCCTACAGATGCTTCTAAACCTAAAGAGTTTGTAAAAGAAGTGCAAATTGATACCGATTTCGAAATTCTTTTCCCTGATGATTATGTGAATTCGATATCAGAAAGATTGAGTTTGTACAACAAATTATCAACTTTAAAAGAGGAAAAAGAACTACAAGTTTTCGAAACTGAAATTATTGATAGATTTGGAGAAATACCAAATGAGGTCTGCGACCTCTTAGATTCTGTAAGAATAAAATGGTTGGCTAAAAAGTTAGGTTTAGAAAAAGTTATTCTGAAACAAAAACGTATGATTGGTTATTTTATTTCTGACCAACAAAGTGAATTCTATCAAACAGAAGCATTTACAAAAATGCTAAAATATGTTCAGCAAAATTCTAAAAGTTGTGTTATAAAAGAGAAGCAAACTAAAAATGGCTTGCGTTTACTTATCACTTTTATTAAAATAGATTCTGTAAAAACTGCTTTGCGTATTTTAGAAAAAGTTTAATATTATTACATAATGGTAATGTGGCAAAAAATGGTTGGTGTTTTTATGTAAATTACATAGAGAAAAAAAACATAATACCTCATACAACCAAACAGTTAAGTAATATATTTATAGTTTGTTTTTTTAGAATTGTAATAAACTCCTATTCCTATTATTGTAATGATTTCTGCAATAATTGATAAATATGAACCTTCAAATCCAAAATCTCCACCATTAATTAAGTTGGCTTCTTGTATTTTAAACTCGATTAAAGAATAGGTGTTTTGTCCGCTAACATTAAAGCCATAAAGCGTTTGAAAGAAATTCCAACTTAAATGCAAAGCAATCGGAAACCATAAATTTTTAGTATAAACATATGACAACCCTAAAACTATTCCCGCCAAAAACAAATCAAACAAAGAAAACAAGCTAATATTTGGATTAAAACTATGCATTAATGAAAACAAAATTGATGAAACAATTAGTGCAATATATTTATTAAAAGAAATCATTAAATTTTTTAGTACATATCCTCTAAGAAGTGTTTCTTCAACTATTGCTACAATAGTAAAAAGGAGTATAGATATTAATAGCTCTTTTAGATCAAAATTTATTTTTAAAAATAAAATTTCTTGGTAATAAATTAAAAATCCATATCCTAATGTCATTATTATCAAACCAATTACAATTCCAACAACAAATTCTATGCATCTATTTTTTGTCTGAAAACCCAGTTTTATGAAATATTCTTTATCTATAAATTTCATAAAAATCCATAGAAGAAAAAAAGTTCCTAATAAATCAAAAAAACTAATGATTAGTAGTTGAATAGAAGTTTGTTTATACTCAAGATTTGTAAATTCTACTCCTGCTATAATACAACCAATTAATTGAAATACGCCAACAATAAGTATGTAAGGTATAATTATTAATAAAACTCTTAACCAACCATAAATATTATTTTCTTTTTCTTTCATAAAAATTAACAATACCTAGTATCAAAACAACAATGCAGTACTAATATCTAAATAGTTACGTCTTACAAAGGTTAAGGCAGTTTCTACAATTTCGCCCATATTTTTACATCGTTTAAACTCAATATCACCTGTAAAATCTTGTAATTCTTTCTTTAAACGTTTAATATTTTCTGGATATGAAATAGTATCGTTCTTCATAGAATTTAGCAATTTTGTTAAACGTTTGTCATAACTCAACATCCTTTTTGCCACAATAGAGCGTTCTTCTAATTTATATTGATTGATGGAAGATTCTTGCAGTTTATTACTAACCAAAGAAACCATAGGAAAATTTTCTTTAAAAAACTGAGGATAATAAACCCTAAACTTACCTTCGAAAGTTTGTTGATCAAAATCGATGGCTCTTATTTTGTAAATAATTTTATCAAAATCGTGTATAGGTACAATTACATAGTTGTAAGAACGCATATCTCCTAACATTCTTACCATACATCTTTCGTTAAATTTTACAAACTCTTTTGCTATTTGAGATTTTTCTCTTGATGAACATTTTGGCAACATTTCATTAATAAAAACATCGCCTGGAATTCCTGCAATATGTTCTTCTATTAAGGTATCTTTATACACTAAATAGTTAAAATTATAAGGCGATAGCATATGCTCTAACTCTAAACCATACAATCTAGAAGCATCTGCTTTTTTAACATAGAAATAAGTAAAATTATCATTTAAAATATTTCTAATTTTAATTCTAAAAGGTTTAGAATTACCAAAAGTACAGTAATCTATTGCGTCTACATTTAAAAAAGGAATCGTTTCTTCATTTCCGTTAGAATGAAAAATAGTGTACATTCTTTTTAGGCTTAAATCTATTTCTTGTCTATCAAATTCAGAATAATAAGTTCTTACCCAAAGTGTGTCTTCGTCGTTTTTATCATACACAACTACACATCCTTGAAAACGAAGTAAATCGTCATAAAAAATTGGGATTTTAACTTCTCTATTATATTCTTTTAAATAGGTATCAAACATTTCTGAAACCGGAAATGCAGGTTTCTTTTTTGACATTAATTTTTCTTCTGACGACATCTTTTTTCTATTAATTAGATCAAAAGTACGGATAAAATTTACACTATTTCAAACATCTTACCTTGTAATGGTTTTAAAACTCCTTTTAATTCCATTTGCAATAAAATTGATGATAATTGAAAAACAGGAATGTTGCATTCTAAAGAAATAACATCTAATAATTGTTGTCCTTTTTGGTGAAGAAAATCGTAGATTTTTTGTTCGTTTTCATTCAACTCAATAAATAATTGTTTTTGAATTGGTTTTGGTTTTTGCTGAATATCCCAATTCAACATTTTTACAATATCTGAGGCAGTGTTTAACAAATGTGCTTTGTTATTTCTGATTAAATCATTGCAACCTCTGCTATAAATATCTGATGTTCTTCCTGGCACAGCAAATACATCTCTGTTATAAGAATTGGCAATATCTGCAGTTACTAAAGAACCTCCTTTTGCTGCAGATTCTATAATTATAGTGGCTTTAGAAATGCCCGCAACAATTCTATTTCTTTTTAAAAAGTTTTCTCTAAGCGGATTTTCATTGTGCCAAAATTCGGTTAAAAAACCTCCTTTCTCATTAACTTGGTTAATATACTTTTTATGAACTTTCGGATAAATTTGCTCAAATCCGTGAGCTAAAATGGCAATGGTTTGTAGGTTGTTTTCTAGGGCAGCTTTGTGTGCACAAATATCAACTCCGTAAGCAAAACCACTTACAATTATTGGGTTGTGTTCTGCCAATTTTTCAATTAAATTGTTGCAAAAATCACATCCATAAGAACTCATATTTCTTGTACCAACAATAGAAATTATTTTATCATTAGAAAAATCTAAATTTCCGTCTTTAAAAAGCAACAATGGTGAATCTATACAGTTTTGAAGATTTTTAGGGTAATTATCTTCTAAAAAGTAAGAGTAAGCGATATTATTTTCTTGAATATATTTTAGTTCTTTTTCTGCAAATTGTATGTTTTTAGTATCAAAAAGATGTTTTAAAACATGGTTTCCTATTCCGTTTATTTTTGATAAAATTGCAGGTTTTTCTTTAAAAACTTGTGCTACATCACCCACATTTACAATGAGTTTTTTAGCCAAAATAGCGCCAATAGCTTTGCATTTCTGCAACCTTAAAACAGCAAGCAACTTTTCTTCTTTCAAAACATAACAATTTGAACACCAATATATAAAAAAATTTGTTGATAAAATTAATAAGAAATTGCTTAATAAAACTCCATATTTTTTATATTTGTTATAATGATATTAGCAAATTACATCAACGATTTATTATACAGATACGAATGTGTTATTGTACCTGATTTTGGAGGTTTTGTAACCAATAGAATTAGTGCAAAAGTAGACAACTCTAAACACATTTTTTATCCACCAACAAAACAGATAACTTTTAATAGTCATCTAAAACACAATGATGGTTTATTGGCTAATTATATTGCTTCTTCTGAAAATATTTCTTTCGAAAAAGCTGCTGCTGCCATTTCTTTATCGGTAATTAAATGGAAAAATGAGTTGCAATCTAATGTTGTAAAAATTGATAAATTGGGTGTTTTATCTTTAAATGATAAAAAACAAATAATTTTTGAACCCAATGCAACTGTTAATTATTTAACAGAATCTTTTGGTTTATCAACTTTTGAATCTTCAGCTATTACAAGATATAAAGAACAAATAAAGCCTTTAATTTCTGCAACTCAGAAAGAAGACAAAAAAGGTGTTCCTGCTTTTATAAAATATGCTGCCACTGCTGCCATTTTATTAACATTGGGGTTTGCTGGCTATAGGGGTTATCAAAATAATCAACAAAAAGAAATTTTAGCAAACCAAGAAAAAGCTTTAGAGAAAAAAATACAAGCTGCTACTTTTGTAATTGCTAATCCGTTGCCAACAATTAATTTAAATGTTGCTAAAAAAGTTTCTAAACCTTATCATATTGTTGCTGGTGCTTTTCAGTTTAAAGAAAATGCTGAGAAAAAGGTAAAACAATTAAAGGCTAAAGGTTTTGACGCTAAAATAATTGGAGTTAATAAATGGGGATTAACACAAGTTACTTTTAATAGTTTTTCTAATAAAAAAGATGCCATAAACAACCTATACAGAATACAAGACACTGTTTCTAAAGATGCTTGGTTATTGGTAAAAAAGTTAAAATAAATCTTTTTTTACAATCTTTTTTTCATCATCACTTTTAAATAAGTGATTGTTATCTTTGCAAAAAATATTTTTTTGATGGAAACAAAAACTCCGAAAGAATCTTTAACCATACTTACTGATTTAGTTTTACCTGGCGAAACCAATTATTTAGATAATTTGTTTGGCGGAGAATTATTAGCAAGAATGGATAGAGCTTGTAGTATTGCTGCAAGAAGACACTCTAGAAGAATTGTGGTAACAGCTTCTGTAAATCATGTTGCTTTTACCAAAGCTGTACCTGTTGGTAGCGTTGTTACTATAGAAGCAAAAGTTTCTAGAGCATTTAAATCTTCTATGGAAATTTATGTTGATGTTTGGATTGAAGACAGACAATCTAGATCTAGAACAAAGGTTAATGAGGGCATTTATACTTTTGTTGCTGTAGATGAAACTGGGAAACCTGTTTTAATTCCTCAAATTATACCAGAAACTGAACTAGAAAAAGAACGTTTTTATGGTGCTTTAAGACGTAAACAATTAAGTTTAATATTGGCAGGAAAGTTAAATCCTGCAGAAGCATCAGAATTAAAAGCTTTGTTTAATTAAACACATCTATTATGGAATTTGATAATCATAAAATAATTTACTCAATAATATTTTTTGTTTTAGCGTTTTTAATTCGGTTTTTAATTACGAATTCTTTAAAAAAAATTCAAACGAAGTTTGGATTTCAAAAAGCCAGAATTACTGTTATTAATAAAGTAACTACCTTTATTATTTATATTACAGCGCTTTCTTTTATTGCTTTTATTTGGGGGGTTAATGAAGAGCAATTCTTATTATTTGTTTCTTCTTTTTTAACGGTTTTAGGTATTGCCTTTTTTGCACAATGGTCTATTTTATCTAACATTACAGCAGGTATTATTTTATTTATTAACTACCCTGTTAAAATAGGAGATACAATTACTATTTTAGAAAAAGACAATGACACAACTGGAGAAATTATAGATATAGGTGCGTTTTTTATCACGTTAAAAATTCTTGATAAAGATTTAATTACAATTCCTAACGCGGTTATTCTTCAAAAAAACATAAAATATACACCAAATACTAAAGATTAATTTATCTTTTTAAAATCCAAGAAGATGGGTTTAAACGTGTCGTATTTTTAAAAAGCACAAAAATTAATTTCGTTTTGTTAGATATTTTATCTGTAAAAATCTGTCCTATTTTTTGCCCAGTTTTTATTTTATCGCCTTTTTTAACATAGCTTTTTTCTAAGTTATTATAAGATGAAATATAATTTCCGTGCTGTACTAACACGTTTTTTCTTCCGCCAGAACTCACCAAAACATTTAGTACTTTTCCGTTAAAAATAGCTTTGGCATCTTTCCCTTTTTTGGTAACAATGTGTAAACCAGTTCCGTTTATGGTAATTCCTGGAAATGATGGATGCGCTTGTTTACCAAATTTTCTAACCACCAAACCTTCTTTAACAGGCCAAGGTAATTTACCTTTATTTAACTCAAATTTTGATGCTAGAGCTTTAGCTTCTGGACTTAAAAGAAATTCATTTTTTTTGGTCTTTTTAGATTTTAATTTTGCTTTGGCAATTCTATTCGCTCTCGCAATTTCTGCTTTAATCAATTTATCAATTTTAGCAGTAATCTTTTTTTCTTCTCTAATTTTCTTTTTTAATTCTCTTTTGTATTTATTTTCCTTCTTTTTTATTTTAGAAATTAAACTTTCTTGCTGTTTTTTATCAGCTTCAATAGCTGTTTTTTGTTGTTTTTCTGTTAAAATTAAAGAATCTTTTACTCTTTTTTGATACCCTAAAGAGTCGTTTAATTTTTGAATAATAGTTGCCCGTACTGTAATTTCTTCTCCTTGCTTTTTTCTAAACTTAGCATATTGTTTCATATACTCTAAACGTTTATAAGCCTGATAAAAATTCTGAGAAGACAGCAAAAACATTGTTTTACTTTGTTGAGATTTGCTTTTGTACGATTTAAAAATCATAGCCGCATAATCTTTCTTTAAATCTGATAACTGTTTATTTAATTGATTAATTTTTGATTGATTTATAGCTATTTCTTTCGATAAAATAGATGCTTCAGAATTTATAGTAGAAATTAATTTTGCTCTAACGTCAATCTTTTTTTTGATATCTTTTAAGTCTTCTAATGCGTTTTTTTCTTTCTTTTTTTCTTTAAAAAGCAAGTTATTAACTCGCTTCATTTCTAGATTTAACTTTTTACGTTGGGCTTCTAACTGTTTTCTTGTTTGTCCAGAAACAGAAAAAAAACCAATTAATAAAAGTATAATAGATATGTAAAAACGCTTTTTAATCACTACAAAATAATTTGTTTATATCCTTTAGGAATAGAAAATTTGGTGTCAAATTTGGTGTTAAATTCAACAGACTTTAAAACAAAATCGATGTTGGTAAACTTATCAGGTTGTTTGGCTTTTATTTTAATTTCTGATGGAAAAACTTCATCATCAACCAAACGATAAGAAGGATAAAAAATATCTAATCGCTGGTTTTTTATTGAATTTACAATAGATTGCCTGTCTAATTTAAAATGTGAAGGATTTACAGCAAAGAAAATATCAAACAAATTCGCTTGGTTTTTTGGTGATAAAACATACGAATTATCTTCTATTGTTATATTTTGTTTTTCTTTTTTAACATTTATTAAAGACTGCCCCAGCAACAAATTTTGAAGCTGATTAAAATTAATGTCTGTACCCAATAATTTTTTAAGCATAGAGAAATCTCCTATAAAATAATTCTTTTTCAACGGAGAATAATAACTTACAGAAGTTGGTGTAATTTTAACTTTAAAAACAGTAATAATTTTAGTTCCTTTTAACCAAATTACCTCATCTTTTTTCATTCTTAAACTAACAGAAATACTCTGTTTTAGTTTTCCGTTATTAAATTTTGCTTTTAATTTTGCGTTGACAGATTTTTTATCAAAACTCGCAGAAATATGCTTTCTAGCCACTTTTTTTGCCGACATTTCTTTAGCAATAGTATTTGTGCTCATTAGATTTTTTTTTGTTTTACAAGAAGTTAAAACAATTACAAAAACAGCAAAATATTTAATAAACTTCATTCTTAACTCTTTAGTTTTTTAGCCTTTTCTTGGTATTTTTTTTCCTCTTTACTATTGCCTAAACCTTTATAAGATTTTGCCATTTCTTTGTAAAAATCTGCTTCCATTTTATCCTCTATAACAAAATCGATACCATTGTGTAAACTAATTAACGCTTTTTTATACTTTTTCTGATAATTCAACGCTTTTCCTTTCATTAAATACACATAAGGTTGTGCAGGAAAAAGTGTAATTCCTTCATCAGAATATTTTAATAACTCTCCATAATTATTTTCAGACTCCTTTAAAATTTGTTTTAAAATCACATACGATTTATTGGTTTTAAATTGATTTTTTAAAGAAATATTATCTTTTGTTTTTTCTTCAGAAATAGTTTTACTTTTCCTTTTTTCTAAATTATATTTTAACCTTTTTAAGTAAGGTGAAAGCGTGTTTTCTGCCTCTAAAACATTTAATAATGAAATTGCTTTTTCTAATTCTCTATTCTGCAAATACAACCTTACTAAAACCGCCCTTTCTTTTGGATTGATAGTAACAATCTTTTTTTGAATACGAATTGCAGCAACAAAATCTCTAGTTTTAAGATGAATTTTTACCAAATGTTTTAGCATCCAAATATTATCTGGTTCTTTAGTAAGAGCTCTTTTTATATATTCTTTGGCAAGTAACGTTTTGTTAAGCTGAAAATAATTTTTTGAAAATTCGAAAAAAACCGAAGTATTATTTATTAAAATTTGATTACAACTTTCTAGGTTTTCAATTGCTTTTTGGTAATTTCCTATTGATTTTTCTGATAAAGCTTTAAAAAAAAACTGTTGAAATTTTAATTCCTTTTCTTCTGTTAAATCTTTTGCTGCTGGTATACTGTCTTGAGAAAAACTGGCATAAGAAAAGAGAATAAAGAACAAAGAGAAAAGAGACAACTTTATGTTCGTAAATTGCCTCTCTTTTCTATTTTCTTGTTTCTTTATTCTAAATATCATTATGTTAACTCTGTATAATCGCCTATACTTACTGATGTATATTTACCATTATATTTTGCGTAATTACCAATCATAGCATTGTCTAAATCTGCATTAGAAATCTCTACATTAGATTGAATTAAAGAACTTACAATCGTAGAATTTTCTACCAAACTATTGGCTCCAATAGAAACATAAGGCCCAATTTTGGTGTTTTTTAAAATAACATTTTCTCCAACAAAACAAGGTTGAATAATTTCAGAATTCTCTAAAACCACATCTTTAGATACCAAATTATTTCCTGCCTCTTGTTCAAAACCTAAAACTTGTGTATTAGTATCTACAGTTGGGTCTTTTTTTCCACAATCCATCCAAGCATTTACAGTTCCTGGAATAAATTTTGCACCTTGTTGTTTTAAAGTTTCTAAAACATTGGTTAATTGATATTCGTTATTTTCTCTTAAATCATTGTCTATTAAATACTGAATTTCTTCACGCACTTTATCTCCGTCTTTAAAATAATAAATTCCGATAATAGCTAAATCTGAAACAAAATCTTTTGGTTTTTCTACAAAATCAGTAATATAACCATCATTTAATTTTACAACACCAAAAGCACTCGGGTCAAGAACTTTTTTCACCCAAATTGCACCATCAGCATTAGCATCTAATTTAAAATCTGCTTTAAATAAAGTATCTGCAAAAGCTACAACACAAGGACCACTTAAAGATTCTTTAGCGCAATAAATTGCATGTGCTGTTCCCAAAGCTTCTTCTTGCACATACACAGAACCTTTAGCGCCCAATTTTTCGGCAATTTTAATTAATTCTTCTGAAGTATTAGCCGGAAATCCCTTTGCTGCAGGGCCAATTATAAATGCAATTTCTTCTATTTTCTGATTGACAACAGAGGTAATATCTTCTACTAAACGCTGTACAATGGGTTTACCTGCAATTACAGTTAAAGGTTTTGGAACTGTTAAAGTGTGAGGTCTTAAACGAGAACCAACTCCTGCCATAGGCACTATTATTTTCATATCTTCTTTTTATCAATAATTAAAGGCGCAATATACTATATAATTAAGAGATGTAGAAAAGCAGAATTACTTTTTACTTTCTTTTCTCACGGAAAACAGTGAGGTGTCTCACTGTTTTCCGTGAAGTAAAAATTTCACTGTTTTCAGTTATTGCGAAATTAATAATAATCACATAGTTTTGTAACAGATAACTTAATGATTTATGTCTTTTTAACAAACTAACAGCACATTTATTAAATTATTAACTAATATTATTCAATTGAAAAATAATTTTATCTAGGGATTTTCACCCCTACAAAAGCCTTGTCGTTTAGGTTTTCTAATAAAAAAAGCGACACAATCAATTTTACAACCATAAATTAAAAACCTTAAAAAAATGAAAAAACAGTACTTATTTAGTAGGCTTGTTCTTGTATTAATTTTTCTAGGAACAACTTTTCAGGCTTTTTCTCAAGACAAAAATGAAATTTTGCAAATCCGCAAAGATTACAATTTAGAAAAGTTAAAAACTATAGAAAAAAAATTAAAAAAAGTAGATTTATCTCAAAGGCAATCTGCTTTAAAAATTGCGAAACGAAAAGGATGGAAAACAAAAATTACTACAAAAGACGGAAAATATATGGAACTCCAAAGGGTTGTAAATGGTAAACCAATATATTACACAACTTTTAATGCAGATGCCTCAAAATCTACCAGAACAAACCATTTGAATTCTGGCGGTTCTTTAAATCTAAACTTAAATGGTCAAGGTATGACTGCTTATGTTTGGGATGGAGGTATTGCTAGAGCTTCTCATCAAGAATATGATGGAGCAGGAGGAAACAACAGGTATTCCGTAATAGATGGCCATACAACCTTAAATTTTCATGCCGCTCACGTAACAGGAACTATTATGGCTTCTGGTGTACAAGCAAATGCAAAAGGTATGGCACCTCACTCAAAAGTAAAAGGTAGCCATTGGACTAATGACAAACCAGAAGCAACCTCTGCAGCTTCTGATGGAATGTTAATTTCTAATCACTCTTATGGTTTTAGAGTAAGACATCCAGATACAAATGAAGTCCTTTTACCTCAACATTATTTTGGAGGATATATTACTGAATCTAGAGCTTGGGATGAAATACTATTTAATGCACCTAACTATTTAATGGTAGTGGCTGCAGGTAATAATGGAAACGATAATACAGCTAATAATAACCCAACAGGTGGTTCTGGATGGGATAAATTAACAGGTCATTCAACTTCTAAAAATAATTTAGTAGTAGCTAACGCACAAGATGCAAATATTAATGCAGCTGGAGATTTAGTTTCAGTTTCTATTAATAGTTCTAGTAGTGAAGGTCCTACTGATGATATGCGTATTAAACCAGATATTACAGGTAATGGTACAGCAGTTTACTCTACATTTCATAACAGCAATACAGCATATAACTCTATTTCTGGAACCTCAATGGCGTCACCAAATGTAACAGGAACCTTATTATTATTGCAACAACATCATAAAAACCTAAACAATAATACTTTTATGAAAGCTGCTAGTTTAAAAGGATTAGCACTTCATACTGCAGATGATGCAGGAGTTTCTGGTCCAGATGCAGTTTTTGGCTGGGGGTTATTAAATGCAAAAAAAGCAGCTCAGGCAATTACCGATAAAGGAAGTAAATCTAAAATAGAAGAACTAACTTTAACTTCTGGGCAAACATATACAATAAATGTAAATTCTGATGGAACTTCACCTTTATTGGCTTCTATTTCTTGGACAGATAGACCCGGTACTGCAAATACCACTGTAAACTCAACAACCCCAGTATTAGTAAATGATTTAGACATAAGAGTTTCTAAATCTGGAACAACTTATTTACCTTACGAATTAACAGGACCAACTACATCTGCAAAGAAAGATAATAATGTAGATCCTTACGAAAGAGTTGATGTTGCAAATGCATCTGGAACTTATACAATTACAGTTACCCATAAAGGTACTTTAACAGGAGGAAGCCAAAACTATTCTTTAATTGTTACGGGTATACAAGGAAATCCTGTTGTATGTAACGCAACAGTACCAACAGGAGTTTCAACAGCAAACATAACAGCAACAGGAGCAACAGTTTCTTGGGCTGCAGTTTCAGGAGCTACTTACGATGTAAGATACAAAGCAACTTCTGCTTCATCTTGGACAACAGTTGCAGCTTCAACATCATCACAAGCTATAACAGGTTTATCAGCTTCAACACAATACGAAGTTCAAGTGCGCAGTAAATGTTCTTCAGGAAATTCTAATTATAGTAGTTCCGTAAACTTTACAACACCAGCAGTACAAATAAATTATTGTGCCTCTAGCGGAAACACAACTTATGCAACAGGAATAACACGCGTTGTATTCGGGTCAATTGATAAAGCAGATGGTCCTGCAAAAAATGTTGGATACGAGAATTTTACCAGTTTAAGTACTTCAGTTGCTAGATCATCATCACAAGACCTTAAAGTATCTGTTAACACAGATGGTAATTATAGAGTTGATGCTTTTGCTTGGATAGATTGGAATCAAGATGGAGATTTTACAGATAATGGAGAAGCTTATGATTTAGGTAACATAAGTAACGTTTCTAATGGGGCTTTGCCAACAAAAACTATTGCAGTTCCTGCAAATGCTAAGTTAGGAAACACAAGAATGAGAATTTCTGCAAGATATAATAGCAATCCTACTTCTTGTTTAACTAATTTTGATGGCGAGGTAGAAGATTATACAGTAAATGTTATAGGAGCTCAAGCAGATAGCCAAGCCCCAACTGCACCAACTAGTTTAGCAGCAAGTAATATAACACAAACTACTTTATCTTTAACTTGGACAGCTTCTACAGATAATGTAGCAGTAACTGAATACGATATTTATCAAGGTGCAACTAAAATAGGTTCTACTGCAAACACTTCTGTAAATGTTACAAATTTAACAGCTGCTACAGCTTATGCTTTTTCAGTAAGAGCAAAAGATGCAGCAGGAAATATTTCTTCAAAAAGTAATACTGTTAATGTAACAACACTGTCTAGCCAAGTTTCTTATTGTGCTTCAAAAGGAAATAGTGTTACTTACGAGTGGATTGATTATGTTGCTTTTGGAGGAATGACAAATTCTACTGGTAAAAACAGTGGTTATGGAAACTTTACAGCTACAAAAACCGCAACAGTAGCAAGAGGAAGTTCTAATCAATTAGTTGTAAGTGCAGGTTTTAGAAGCACTTCTTATAATGAGTATTTTACCATTTGGATAGATTATAATGGAGATGGAGACTTTACAGATGCAGGTGAAGAAGTAGCTTCTGGCAACTCTACGAGTTCAGGCAATAGAACAGCTAACGTTACTATTCCGGCTTCAGCTAAATTAGGAAGCACCAGAATGCGTGTATCCATGAAGTATAATTCTAAACCTAACTCTTGTGAAACTTTTTCAGATGGTGAAGTAGAAGATTATACAGTAAATATTACTGCCTCTTCTTCATCATCTAGTTTAAATACTACTTTTGCCAAACAAAATGGAGAACCGTTTAGTAATCAAAATATATTAGATTTGGTAATCTATCCAAATCCAGCTTCTAACTATGTAAAAGTTAATTTAAATTCTAGAGCTAAGAACTTAACTTTTAAAATTGTAAGTACTTTAGGTCAGGTTATTAAGTATGGAAAATTAAATAGAAATAATATTGATGTTTCAAATATTGTTTCTGGAGCATATATTTTAGAAGTATTTGATGGTCAAAAAACGATAAGAACTAAACTTATTAAAAAGTAAACTTTTAGTTTTAACGTAATTGTAATAAAGCCTCAAGTATAACTTGAGGCTTTTATTTTTCTCACGGTTTTCAGTGAGATTTATCACGGTTTTCAGTGAGTAAAAAATTTCACTGTTTTCAGGGATTGACAACAACGTTTATTTCATATATTTTTACCTCATCATAGTAACATTTAATTTTTATCCCCCTAAGAACCCTTCTAAAAAATTAAATGACAGCAAAAACCCAAGTTTAAGCTTGGGTTTTTTGTTTCTTTGCAAAAAATAAATTTATTTCTATGAATTATTTATCTGTAGAAAACATATCTAAAGCGTATGGTGAGCGAGTTTTGTTTGAAAACATCTCATTTGGAATCAATAAAGACCAAAAAGTTGCTTTTGTTGCTAAAAACGGAAGTGGAAAAACATCCATCTTAAATATTATTACAGGTTTAGATGTGCCAGATTCTGGACAAGTTGTAAGCCGTAAAGGAATTTCTATTGCGTATTTATCACAAAAAGATGATATCAATCCAGATTTAACCATAGAAGAAACCATTTTTGCTACCGATAACAAAATACTTTCTATTGTAAATGAATATGAAAAAGCATTAAAAAATCCTGATGATGCTGAAGCTTATCAAACTGCATTTGAAAAAATGGAGCAATACAATGCTTGGGATTTTGAAACGCAATACAGGCAAATTTTATCAAAATTAAAATTAGACGATTTAACTTTAAAAGTTGGAAAGCTTTCTGGCGGACAAAGAAAACGTCTTTCTTTAGCTATTGTTTTAATTAATAAACCCGATTTATTAATTCTTGATGAGCCAACTAATCATTTAGATTTAGAAATGATAGAATGGTTAGAAGCTTTTTTTGCGAAAGAAAAAATTACTTTATTTATGGTTACGCATGATCGTTATTTTTTAGAACGTGTGTGTAATGAAATTTTAGAATTAGATGAAGGAAAAATCTACAAATACAAAGGAAATTATTCTTATTACCTTCAAAATAAAGAAGAACGATTAGCTTTAGAAGCCACCAATTTAGGAAAAGCCAAAAGTTTGTTTAAAAAAGAATTAGAATGGATGCGAAAGCAACCCAAAGCAAGAACTACAAAATCGAAATCTAGAACCGATGATTTTTATAAAATAAAAGAGAAAGCACATCAACGTAGAAAAGACCATCAAGTACAATTAGAGATAAATATGGAGCGTTTAGGAAGTAAAATTTTAGAACTTCATAAAGTATATAAATCTTTTGGCGATAAGAAAATTTTAGAAGGTTTCGACTATGTTTTTAAACGTGGAGAACGTGTAGGAATTATTGGTAAAAACGGAACAGGAAAATCATCATTTTTAAATATAATTACACAACAAGCTCCTGTAGATGCAGGTAAAGTTATTTTAGGTGAAACTGTAAAATATGGTTATTACACCCAAGCAGGAATCCAAATAAAAGAAGGACAAAAAGTAATTGAAGTTGTTAAAGAATTTGGTGAAGAAATCCCCTTAACCAAAGGAAGAAGAATTTCTGCATCGCAATTGTTAGAACGATTTTTGTTTGATAAAAAGAAACAGTACGATTTTGTAGAAAAACTTTCTGGAGGAGAACAAAAACGCTTGTATTTATGCGCGGTTTTAATTCAGAATCCTAATTTTTTAATTTTGGATGAGCCAACAAACGATTTAGATGTTGTTACTCTAAATGTGTTAGAAAACTTCTTACTAGATTACCCAGGAAATTTATTGGTGGTTTCTCATGACCGTTATTTTATGGATAAAATTGTAGATGCTTTGTTTGTTTTTAGAGGTGATGGAATTGTGGAGAATTTTCCTGGAAATTACTCAGATTTTAGAGCTTATGATAGTTCTGCACTAAAAGAAAACAAGCCAGAAAAAGTGATTGAAAAAACCGAAAAGAAAAACACAAAAGGAACTTTAAGTTTTAATGAAAAAAGAGAATTTGGTGCTTTAGAAGCTGAAATAGATCGTCTTCAAAAAAAGAAATCAACCATTGAAAAACAGTTTTTGAATGTAGAAATTGCACCTGATGATATTGCCAAAAAATCTGAAGAATTACAAGAGATTATTGACAAGCTAGAACAAAAAGAAGAACGTTGGTTAGAACTTTCTATGAAGTTAGAAGAATAACTAAACTCTAATAATATTTTTTTCTTGTAACAACTCTTGGTTATTAAAACGTAATAAAATCTGAGCCACAGCAATGGTATCTTTTTCGCAATAATCTACAATTCTATCTAGGTTTTTTTCTTTGTAATAAACATTTGCAACTTCACTACCATCAATATCATCTTTTGGCGATGGAACTCCTAAAATAGACGTTAAAAGTTTTAGTGATGTATAATGTTTATAATCTCCAAATTTCCATAATTCTAAGGTATCTAAATGCGGAACTTCCCAAGGTTTTTTACCAAATAAATTCAATTTTTTAGGAAGTTCTATTTGGTGTACAATCATTCTTCTGGCAATAAACGGAAAGTCGAATTCTTTACCATTATGTGCGCACAAAACGTTGTTTTTTTTATTAAAATGCTTATCTAATAATTCTTTAAAATCAATAAGAATTTTGTGTTCATCGTCACCAAAAAAAGAAGTAACTCTTAATTGTTTATCTTTCTCTAGATTAACAAAATAACCCACAGAAATACAAATTATTTTTCCAAACTCTGCCCAAATTCCTGCTCGTACATAAAATTCTTCAGCAGAAAAATCTTCTTTACGTTGATATTGCGTTTTTTTACTAAAAAGTTCTTGAGTTTCTTTAGAAATGCTTTTCCAATTTTCTTCTTGAGGTACCGTTTCAATATCCAAAAAAAGGATATTATTTAATTTGATAGACAAATTCATAGCTAAATAGTTACTTTTTCTTGACCTAAATATAGTAAAAATAAAAAAGCCCCGAAAATTTCGGAGCTTTTTTAAAATTTAAAACAAGTATTAATTATTGAATAACTAATTTTTTTGTTGCCGTTTTTCCTTCTTCTGTTACTTTTAAAATGTAAATTCCAGCATTTAAAGAAGAAATATTAATTGACTTCTTTAATCCAGAAAAAGATTGCGTAAATAAATTCTTTCCTAAAACATTGTAAATATTAATTTGTTTTTTAGAAGCACTAGAAGTTTTAACTGTAAAACTCTTATTTGTTACAGGATTTGGATACGTTGCAAAGCCATCAATAGAATTTTTTGCTGTAGAAGCAGTTGCTGTTTTTGGAGTAACTTGAGCCCATGTTTGTCCAATTCTCAATTCATCAAAATTAATACTTGGTGTTTCAGAATCAGAATCTTGCCTTAACAAAAATCTTCCTAAATCTGTTGGAATATCAGAAGCAGAAGCAGTTAGTTTCAATGTTTCTGCAGGTATAGTTGAAGAAAAACTAACTGGGTCTGGGTCAATCCAAACTTTTAAATCATTAGAAGCAAAATCATATCCCATAACAATAAATATTTCTTCTCCTGGTGTATGCATTAATGTATGATAAGTTGCTCCACTACTTCCTGTTGTTACACCAACATTATATTTTGTTTTATCGCTTGTTTCTTGCCTTAACCACAATCTACCTTTATAACTTCCTGAGGCTTGTGTTAATACTGCAAAATAACCACCATTTGTATTTGTTAAACCAGAAATATCTGTTGCAGTAAAAATAAATGATGCGTAAATTGTTCCTGTATTTTGTTGATAAAATTTAATATATGGATCTGCTCCACCACCGTTAAAAGTAACCATATTTCCTGTTGGATCAGGAAATTGTCCCGGTCCAAAAGGATTTCCAATGGTACCTGTAGCTATTTTCACTTTATCAGAAGATGTAGATGAAGTTTCCCAATTAGAAACATCAGTTAAATTTGATCCATTTGCATAATCAAAATAATCAACTACTGGAAAAGCAATACAAGTAGGGCTAAAAAGAGTTCTAGTAAAATCACAAGAGCTATTTGCACCTCCAACTATTTTAATTTCAGCATTTGTTCCTTCAGTCATTCCTGTAAAAGTAATTGTTCCTGCTGTTGCTGTATTAGGATTGTCACCACCAACAGTTACACCAACTGGAGCTGTAATAGTATATGTTGTACCAGTATTTCCTCCTGTAAAAGCAATTGAACCACTAAACCCATCTGAACCAGAAGTTAGTGCATCACAAGTAGCTGCTATTTCACCAAGCATCAAATCACAAGGATGTTTAACAGTAAAAGTTACAGACTCACTTACTGAAGGACTTAAAGATGCACCTGCATTATCTACTAATTCTAAAGTTAAAGTATAAGTATTTCCAGAAGCTACAGTTATAGCTGGTAAAGTTGCTGTAAAAAAATTGTTGTTTTCAGTAGAACCTCCTTGAGTTACAAATGTAGATTTTATAAAACCATCTCCAGAGTTATTACTCGATCCAGAACCATTATCACCTGATATAGTAAAGTTTTGAACTGTTATTGTTGGTGTAACTGAGCTTGTACTAGCAATAGTGCCAGCAATAGGAGTATTGATCTTTAAACTAGGAGTTGATGAAGCTGTTAATTTAAATGACCCAAAAGGAACTAAAGTACTTAACGCAGCTTGCCCATTGCACAAACCTTTTCCATCTAATAAATTTTGAGCCCCAAAAGTCCAATTAATAACATTAAATGCACCTGCATTTGCAGAAGAACCATCTTTTCTGTAAAAATAAGTATCTACGTGTTCCCAATTTTTTCCTGTTCCATCTTCATTGTCTACACCAAATCTATCTACAACAGTAGAACCATTTAACAATTGAAAAGCATCATCTCCATTACTATTAATACTTCCATTTTGAACAAAGTTAGTAGATATTCCAAACTCAGAAGCCAATCCAGCACTATCATTTGTTATATATGCAAAAGTATCAGTTAAAGACCCAAGACTAGATATATCTATTTCTGCTCTAGAACCTGAACCAGGGGCAAACCCTTTTCCATTTGTTTGTCTTATAAGTTTCCAACCTGTAAAATCTACAGTTCCATTAACATAAACCTCAACAGTTCTAGGTTTTGCTCCAGAACAAGGCGCATCTACATAGCCTGTAATAAGTACTGATTGCCCAAAAGATAAAAAACTAAAGCAAATGGTTAATAATAAAGTTAAAAAGTAATTTTTTTTCATATAAGTAAATATTAAATTAAATTGATATTGTAAATATATAAAAAATTTAAGTACACACTATATTCCTTACTGATTAACAAATTGTTAATTAACTTACTATCCTATAAATCAAAACACTAAAGTTATTTAAATGTTAACAAAGCGCAATTAGATTAAATGATTGTTAACTACTTGCTTTTGTTGTAGAATTATCGTTATTTTTGAAATTCATAGAATTCTAATCAATTTATGAATAAAAGCGATATTAAAATTTTATTAGTTGACGATGAACCAGACATTTTAGAAATTGTTGGATACAATTTAAAAAATGAAGGTTATCAAATTTTTACAGCCAATAACGGTCAAGAAGCCATTAAAGCTGCTAAAAAAAACCTTCCGCATCTAATTTTATTAGATATTATGATGCCAGAAATGGACGGAATTGAAGCTTGTGAAAAAATTAGAAAAGTAAAATCTTTAGAAAATGTTATTATATCGTTCTTAACAGCAAGAGGAGAAGACTACTCTCAAGTTGCTGGTTTTGAAGCTGGTGCAGACGACTACATTACAAAACCTATTAAACCAAAAGTTTTAGTTAGCAAAGTAAAATCTTTATTAAGAAGACTAAAAACAGAAAAAGAAAGCGATACATCTTTTAAAATAGGTGACATTGTTATTGATAGAGATGAGTATGTGGTTTATAAAGCCAATAAAAAAATATCGCTACCAAGAAAAGAATTTGAACTATTTTCTTTGTTAACCTCCAAACCTGGAAAAGTCTTTAAAAGAGAAGTTATTTTAGACACTGTTTGGGGAAATGAAGTTGTTGTTGGTGGCAGAACTATAGATGTTCATATAAGAAAACTTAGAGAAAAAATAGGAGATAATCATTTTAAAACCGTAAAAGGAGTTGGTTATAAATTTGTTTTAGAAGGAGCTGATAAATAAATTTGCTCTAATGAAATTTAAAAAAACCTATTCTTACGCACTTTGGTCTGCAACATATCTAACGCTGTTATCTGTTGCTATAGCTGCAGTTTCATATTTTTTTATTGTCAAGCATTTAGGAATTAGTACTGTAATTATTTCTATAATTGTTCTTTTTATCATTTCTTTTTTTATCATACAATACAGAGCAGAACATTTTATTTACAGACGTTTAAAAAAGATTTATGAAGACATCTCTATTTTAGATGTTAACGACCTAAAAAGCGAATCTGTTACCACAGATATTGAAATTCTCTCTAAAAGAATGCAAAAATTTGTTGAGGGAAAAAGACTAGAAATAAAAAGCCTAACAGAAAGAGATTCCTTTAGAAGAGATTTTTTAGGAAATGTTGCTCACGAGCTTAAAACGCCTTTATTTACAGTTCAAGGTTATATTTTAACCTTAATAGAAGGAGCTGTAAACAACAAACAAATAAGAACAAAATATTTAGACAGAGCCAACAAAGGTGTAGAAAGATTGGTGGCTGTTATTAAAGATTTAGATATGATTGCCAAACTAGAAACAGATGGTATGAAGCTAAATTTAGAAGTTTTTAACATTCTAGAATTAATTCAGAATGTTTTTGATTTGTTCGAAATGAAAGCAAAAAAAAGAAACATTACTTTAGCGTTTGATAAAATTTACGAATTTCCTGTTTTTGTGAAAGGAGATATAGAAAAGATTGAGCAAGTACTTATTAATTTAGTGGTAAACTCTATTAAATATGGTAAACCAAATGGCACTACAATTGTTGGAATTGATACTTATAACGACAAAAAATTTATTGTAAAAGTTATTGATAACGGAGAGGGCGTTAAACAACAACATTTATCACGTTTATTTGAGCGTTTTTACAGAGTAGACCAAAGTAGATCTAGAGAGCAAGGTGGTTCTGGGCTTGGCTTATCTATTGTAAAACACATTGTAGAAGCACATAATGAAACCATCCTTTTAAAAAGCATTTACGGAGAAGGATCAGAATTTTCTTTTACCTTAGAAAAAGCGAAATAAGTCTGAATCTAGTTTTGTTTCTTTAGATTTTAATCCTTTATAATTTTCTATTTCTGATAATTTATCTATCGTAAAATCTTCTTCTTTACAAAAAGGAGCTAATTTTTTTTCAGATAAATAATTGGCTAAATATTCTTGTTCATTCTGATTTTTAGTTGGGATAAAAAATGCCTTTTTCTCTAAAACAGCCAAATCCATAATAGATGAATACCCACTTCTACAAACCACAATTTTAGATTTATTTATTGTTTTTTCCAACTCATTAGAAAGCATAAAATTAAAAATGGTAATTTTATTTTCTGTTGATTTTTTTTGTTGCTGTTCAACCTTACCTTGTACTAAAACAACATTCTTATCAGACTTTAAAAATTCTTTCTTTAATTTTTTTTCGAGCAAAGTTCTGTTAGGTTCAGGCCCAGAAAGCACTATTAAAACATCTATCTTTACTTCTAAATTTTCTTTTTTAAATCGACTTAAAATACCAATATATTTTACTTTTTTTACTTTTTTGGTTGATGATAATTTTCCTGAAAACTCAGAATTTATAGTATCAGGAATCCAACATTCATCAAATTTATTGATAACTTTTTGATGAAAATAACTGGTAAAAAAAGTGGTAAAACCTGATAAAACTTTTAACTGATGTGTAATATAAACAGACCTAACTTTAGAGCTTCTTACGCCAAATCTGTTATCAGAAATTAGACCAATAACGTCTTTGTTTTCATCAATAAAAGTTTCAATTACTTTTTGTTCTTTTTTTACTGCAGCCAAAATTTTTGGAGCCTGAAAGAGTAAATTCAGTTTTAAATTTTTTCGATAAAAAATATGGTAAGAAGGTAATTCTAACGTTTCTAAATCAGGGAATTCTTGTTGTAAAAACGCAAGTGCATTTCCATCGGAAGCAATGATTGGCGCAAATTTATTTTCTAATAAAGTATTTATAATTGGCACACAACGTGAGGCGTGACCCAAACCCCAATTTAGGGGTGCAACAATTATTTTTTTTTGATTTGTCATTCTTTAAATTTAGAAATCTTTTTTTAATAAGATTCCTGCCTTTGCAGGAATGACAAACTTGTTTTTAAACCAAATCGAAACCAATATCTTTTCTGTAATTCATCTTATCAAAAGAGATTTTATCAATAGAATTATACGACTTTTCTAAAGCCTCTTCTATGGTATTTCCAAAAGATGTAACAGCCATCACTCTACCTCCACTTGTAATAACTTTGTTGTTTTTTATGGTTGTACCTGCGTGATAAACTGTAGATTCTTTTACGTTTTCTAAGCCTGTAATTTCTTTATTTTTTTCATAAGTTTCTGGGTATCCACCAGAAACTAACATTATAGTTGTTGCTGTTTTGCTGGTTACTGCAAAAGATTTTTGGTTTAAAGTTTGATTGGCAACACCATCAAACAAATCAAACAAATCTGATTCTATTCTTGGTAAAACTACTTCAGTTTCTGGATCTCCCATTCTTACATTATACTCTACCACAGAAGGGTTTCCATTGTCATTCATCAATCCAATAAAAATAAAACCTCTGTAATCTATTCCGTCTTTTTGCAAACCTGCAATGGTAGGTTTTACAACCAGTTCTTCCACTTTATTTAAAAAAGCATCATCTGCAAATGGCACAGGAGAAATTGCGCCCATTCCGCCAGTATTTAAACCTGTATCGCCTTCGCCAATTCTTTTATAGTCTTTTGCTGATGGTAAAATTTTATAGTTTTTTCCGTCAGTTAAAACAAAAACTGATAGTTCTATTCCTTTTAAAAATTCTTCTATTACAACTGTTAAAGAAGCTTCGCCAAATTTTTGATTAGAAACCATTTCTTTTAACTCAGCTTTTGCTTCAGCTAAATCATTTAAAATTAAAACTCCTTTTCCTGCTGCTAAACCATCCGCTTTTAACACGTAAGGTGGTTCTAAAGTTTCTAAGAAGGCAATGCCTTCAGATAAGGTATCTTTAGTAAAAGATTGATATTTTGCAGTTGGAACTCCGTGTTTTTGCATAAATTGTTTCGAAAAATCTTTAGATCCTTCTAACAAAGCACCATCTTTTTTAGGGCCTATTACAGGGATGTTTTTCAATTCATTATCCGCCAAAAAGAAATCGTGAACACCTGCCACTAAAGGTGCTTCTGGGCCAACAATTACCATTTGAATATTGTTTTTTAAAACTGTGTTTTTTACGGCTTTAAAATCTGTTGGATTGATATTGATGTTGGTGGCAATTTTAGCTGTTCCTGCATTTCCTGGCGCTACAAAAAGTTGATTAATTTTATTGCTTTCTAATAGTTTTAAGGTAAAAGCGTGTTCTCTACCGCCAGAACCTAAAATAAGTACATTCATTGTTTGTTGTGTTGTTGTTATTGCAAATATATTTTAAATTCTGATGATATTAGAATCCCCACTTTAAAAAATATTTAATTGCTGAAGAAAGGTGATAAAAAAACAACTTCATATTTTTTGATGAACCTTTTTGATGTTGATGAACAATCTCTACTTGAGGAAAATACAATATTTTTTTTCCAAGTTTATCAATTTTTCTACAAATATCTGCATCTTCTAGATATAAGAAATAACGTTGGTCAAAACCTTTTAAACTTTTAAAATCATCTGTTTTAAAAAGCATAAAACATCCGTGAATAAACTCTGGGTAAAATGGTTTTGTTAAATCTATATTTCTGTATTCATTTTTATTTAGAAGATTTTTAGACAGTTTTAATTTTCTGTTTATTAAATCGAAAAAAGAAGGATGTTTTCTGCAAACAAACTGTAATTCTTTATTGGGGTAAATTACCTTAGGAGTAATAAAAATAGCTTGTGGATGCTTGTCTAATTGATGAATTAAATTAGGAATTACATCCACAGAAAACTCAACATCTGGATTTAAAATCAAATGAAATTTAGAATTAATTTTATCTAGAATTAAATTATGAGCGCTACCAAAACCTATATTTTTATTGATAAAAATATATTCTATTTCAGAATTTTTAAAATGTTTTTCTAGTTGATTTGTGGGAGAATTGTCTATTAAAAAAAGTTTTTTCTGAATAGGAGTTTGAAGAAAGGAATTGACTGTTTTTTTTAGGGTTTCTAAACTCTCATTATATAAAACAATTGAAGCGGTTATCATTTTAATAGGCTTTTTCTTCTCCTTTAAAAACGTTTAAAACCGTTTGAATAATGATTTTAATATCTAACAGAAAAGACCAATTTTCTATATAAAAAATGTCTAAACGCACCCTGTTTTTAATATCCGATTTCTTTTTAATTTCACCTCGATAGCCACTAACTTGTGCTAAACCTGTAATTCCTGGCTTTACAATGTGTCTTTTTAAATAATCGTCTACATCTTTTTGATATTCTAAAGATAAGCTTTCTAAGTGTGGTCTTGGGCCAACAACACTCATATCGCCAAACAAGACATTAATAAATTGAGGCAATTCGTCCATACTTGTTTTTCTTAAAAAAGCGCCTATTTTAGTAACTCTAACATCATTTTTTGTAGCGTGGACTTTATCTGACTGAGGGTTAATTCTCATAGATCTAAACTTATAACAAACAAATTCATCGCCATTTAAACCTTCTCTTTTTTGTTTAAAAATTAAGGGTCCTTTAGATTCTAATTTTACTAAAATCCATAAAAGAGGTATTAACCAAGAAAGGATAAAAATGCAAGCAAAGAGCGAGAAAAAAATATCAAAGATTCTCTTAATATAAAAATTCTCCGTAAATTCAAATGGTAATTTTTTTACATTTAACACCATTAAAGTATCATCATAATATTCTACTTTTTGGTTTTTACTGTATAATTCATTTGTATTGGGTATAAGTTTTAATGTAATTTTATTCTCAATAGAAAATTTATTCATTTCTTTAATTTGTTCTTTATTTAAAACACTTAATGAGCAATAAATTTCATCTACTTGATTGTCTATTACATAAGAAAAAACATCATTTAACTTCCCTTTGTATTTTTTGTTTTTGTGTTCTTTATCAGAAAAAAAACCTAAAAATTTATACCCTAAATTAGCTTTACTGTTAAATACTTTAATAACACTTTTTGCAGAATCATCAAACCCTAAAACAACGGTAGAGATATAGTTGTTACCTAAAGCTCTGTATTTTTTTAATAGAAAGAAAAATAAAAATTTAAAAATAGTGATAGATAGTAATATGGATACTAAAATTAAAAATTGATTATGTACTACATCTCCTTCTCTAAAAATTCCGAAATAAGCAAAATATCCTAATGTAAATATTAAAAATTGTTTTGCTAAAAGGGTTAAAATTCTTAAGTTGTTATTAAAACGATAAACATTATAAAAGCCTAAAAAATAACTCGTAATTATCCAAAATAAAGTAATATAAGATAGAAAAGAAATATTAAAAAACTCTTTATCATAAACAAAAAAAACTGTTAAATTGATTATACATAAATCTATTAATAGCTGTATAGGTTTTATTAAGTATGAATATCTTTTTTTCAATTATTTAGAATTAGATATACAAATATAAGTGTTTAATGTAGTATTTTACTTATCATTTTATCTATAGTAAATATTTTTTTTGCAATTTTTTTTTGATGTTGATTGTCTTTTTTTTCTGCTAGAATATGCATTATGTTTTTAAGTAAAACTTCTTTTTTCCAAGAAGTAGAAATGGTCTTTAAATTATGTGTTTTAAAAAGATTCTCTATTTCACTTCCTTTATCTGTAATGATAAGGATATTACATCCTGAAGCTAATAAATTTGGGAGTTTTGAGGGTAAAGACCCTTTTGAAGTATTGTAAAGTTGTGGTATAATTTGAATATCACTTCTTAAATACAACTCTTCTAAATTTTTTCTAGCAACTAAATTATGAAACTTTATTTTCTTATTTGTATTGTTTTCTTTTAGCTTATCAAAAATAGTTCCTTGCGAAAAAAAATGAAAAACAGTATTTTCTATTTTATTAGAAGCAAAATTAAAAAAGTTATATAATTCAGAGGGGTTTTGTTTTTCTCCTAATGCGCCCGAATAAACAATATTTATATTCTTGTCATCTATAATCGTTCCTAAATCGTTTGAAAATTCATTTTTTATTGAATGAAAAGGGTACTGTGTTTCTAATTTATTTGGATTTAAGTTATACATATTCTTTGCAACTTCTTTCATTTCATTTGATAAAAAGATAAGTTTATCACAAGAATTATAACATTTACTTTCAATTTTATTGATAAAAAAACTTACCCATTTATTTACAATTCCTTTTTTATTTTTTGAATATATTTCTTGTAAATCATGAACCATTCCAACCTTTTTAATATGTTTATTTAAAAATGGCAAAATTGAATAGAATGCAAAACTTGGTGGAAAAACGGGTATTATTATGTCTTTATTTTTTTGATATTTTCTAATTTTTCTTAATAAAAAAAAAGCATAACCAAATTCTAAGGCTAATCTTCTAATCATTGTTTTATTAGAAAATTTTAAACTTCCTCCACCTCTAATAATAGTTATTCCTTCTAAGCCTAAAGTGCTTTTTTTCACTTTCCAATCTGGATAGAAAGGATGAAAACACAGAACAGTTACATAATGTCCTTTTTCTTTAAGAGCAATAGCAATATCTGAATTAAATTTACCTGTAGAAATTGGTTCAGGAAAAAAAAAGGGGGAGAGTATTAATATATTTTTACTTTTATTCACAGCTTCTTTCTCTTATAATCTTAGCAGGATTTCCTACACAAATCTTTTTTGGCGGTAAATTTTTATACACACTACTTCTAGAGCCAACTACAGTTCCCTTACCAATAGTAATTCCTGGCGCTACAAAAACATCGGTTGCTAACCAACATTGATCTTCTATTAGAATCTTTTTTGCAAAAATAGGAAAATCTGATTTTAAATAGTCATGTGAACCCGTACATATATATGATTTTTGTGAAATAACAACATTTTTTCCTATTTCAATTTCGCCTAAAGAATATAAAGTTACATCATCACCAATCCAAGAATAATCATCAATAGAAACTTTCCAAGGATAGGTTGTTTTTACAGTTGGTCTTATAATTACTTTTTTTCCAATTTTAGCACCAAATAAACGTAAAAGAAATCTTCTAAATCCATACATAAATTGAGGTGTATTTTTAAACAAAACTCCTTGAACTATCCACCATAATTGAACGATAATTGCATTTCTACCTCTAAAATTAGTTGGAAGTTTAAATGTGTTTAATTTTTGCATTAGTGTTTTAAGATTTTTAAAATTTCTTTACTAAAAATATCTATTGTAAAGTTTTCCGCAAAATATTTGATGTTATTATTGCCTATTTCTGTTATTCTAGATTTGTTTTCACTTAAAAACAACAATTTATTAGTTAAACTTTCTAAGCATTTCTTTTTTACAAAGTAACCATTTATATCTTCTTGTATAATGTCTTCTATACCTGCATGTTTAGTTGTTATTATAACATTATTTGTCGCTAAAGCTTCTAAAATTGATATTGGTTGACCTTCCATTTTATAAAAAGTTGGAAGTACAAAAACATTACCCCATTGTAACATTTCCTTTTTTTCTTGACCATAAACTGACCCTAAATATTCTGTGTTTTTTAAATCATTTATTTTTTGTTTAATTCTTTCTTTTAAACCTGCATCTATATTACCAGCAATTCTAGCTTTATAGAGTACATTATTATTTTCTAATTGTTTTAAAGATTCTAATAAAAAAAGAATCCCTTTTTCTTCCATTAAATTACTGAGATAAGTAATTTTTAATTCTTTATCATTTTTTATTTTTTCATCCTTTAAAAGAAAATCTTGGGCAAAATTGTTAAGAATAAAAATTTTATCCTTTTTTAAAAAAGGGGTTAGATTATTCTTTAAAGATTTAGATAAAACAATTCCCTTTGTAAATTTTGAAATTAAATAATGAAATGTTTTCTTTTTTATTCCTTTTAGCTGATGATATTGGGTTCCTAAAAAATTACCATGAATATGAATTACTATCTCTTTTTTTAATAATGAAGAAAGTAAAATAAACAATGAATATTTTGTTATTCCTAAAAAAGTTTGACCTGGTGTCATATAAATAATATCATTTTTAAAAACTTTAAACGCTTTAAAGTTTAGAGACAAGAAGAACACAAATTTTTTAAAAGAGAAACTCCCTACAGCATCTTCAAAAACAGTATAAGAAGTGTTTATTGTATCTAAAGAAAACTCACTAGATTTAGTTAATAGCTCTTTTACAACTTGATTTGCCAAGGAAACTCCCGAAATTGGTTTTGGAAATGGACCAATAATTAGAATGTTTTTATTTTTCATATTTTACTTTTTTTGAAAAATTAAAATAATAAAAAAAGCAAATATAAAATATAAATAAGATTACTCCTGATTGTCTTTCCAAAACATTTTCAAAAAGCATAATTATTGAGAAAAAAAAAGTTACTGATAATAGAAGAATGTTCTTTTCAAAGTACGCCTTCCATAAAAGTTTAACAATAAGGTAAATTAATAATAAAAACCCTAAAATACCTGAACTTAAATAATAACTAATATACTGATTATGACAATTATATACTATATCTGTTAAAAGTGATGATTTTTTTTTATAACATTTATCAAGTTCAAATTGAACATCTCCTAAACCATATCCCAAAAATGGAGATTCTTTTATTTTATCAAATGAACATAAATAAATATTATACCTGAGATTCGTAGAATTAAATTTTAAAACCTCTGAATAATTTTCTTTTTGATACAATTCTTTAAATCTACTAGAATTAACAACAAAGAACAAAATACTTATCATTATTATTAGCACTGTAAATTTAAAGTATCTACTAAATCTCCTCTTCTTTAAGAGTATAAAAACTAATATTGATAAACTTATTATAAAACTAAGCAAAACTCCTTTCCTACCTAAAAGAAATAGAGTAGTCATTTGTGTTATAACTAATGGAAGGGTTGCTAAAAAAAAAGCTTTTTTTATGGTTGTTAACCATAAAAAAACCATTAACAATAATGCAATAGAAATAAAAATAGATGCATAAATTGGATGTTGGCTTATTAGCCACATTTCATTCGTAATATACGCAATTGCATCATCTATATGCATTCCTTGCTTAAAAACACCTAAATCATTTAATATATATAAAATCCAAATTGAAAAAATTGCAGTAAAAGTGTTTAGTAAAACTATAAAATAAAATAAAAATTTCTTTTTGAAGAACCTAGTTTGATTAATTCTATTAATAAATCCAAAAGAAATTGGAACAACTAGTAAACTCATCCTTGTAGACAGTAGTCTATCAATATTTAAAAAATTATCAGTATTGATTAATGATATTATTAATATAAAATAAATTGAACCGAAAATTAAAGTATCTTTATATGGAAATTTTTTTTTAGCACTAAATATATAGAAAAAAAGAGAAGTTAAAAAAAGAAAAAAAACAGACAACCCTTTTAACCTATTAGGGAGTAAAGGAAATAGCGAAAAAAAAAAGATTGCAAGCCTAGCTAAATTAGGCGAATATTTTGATAAACTCATTCTCTTTTAACTTTTGGTAAATTAAGTTTTATTTGTCTAATTAAATAACCTGCAAAAATTATAAAAAGAATATAATAAAAATAGCGAACTGCTGCCCTCATATTATATTCAAAAGCATAAACAATATGAAGAGCTAGTAAAATTACCATTAGAAAAGCGGTAATTCTTTTGTTTTTTATAAATTTAATCCTCACAACTTTCTCGAAATAAGAAAAAATTAAGCCTGTTAGAAAAAAATAGATAATAGTAAATATATATCCCATTTTAAAGACCCTTCCATGTAAAGAAAAAGGAGCATAAGTATTTATTCTCATTTTATCTGCATAGTCGTACCATCCCGCTGTACTCCCTGGAAGCGGGTTAATATTAATTAAAATAATATTCCAATCTAGTTGAGCTTTTTTAACTGTTGCAATAGTTACATAAGTGCCATAAATAAATGAATAATAAAGGTTAAAAAAAAAGCTCCTCGAAAAACTCTCTGACGACGAACCAATACTTTTAAAATAAGGTACTAAACCATGTGAATTTAATTCTCTTAATTGCATCATAAATGATAAAAAAACAAATCCTATTGCTAAATGAATCGAAAACCTTAACTTATTCATAAGATTATTTCCACTAGAAATAAACATTAAACAAACAAAAAACAAATAAAATAAAAATACAGATCTAGAACCTGTGCTTACAGAAATAATAATAGTTAAAAAAAATAATACTGCACTTAAAGTCTTATAACTACTATAGATTAATCCGAGCATAATAACTTCAATAAAAGTTAATACTTTTATAAATATGGTAAAAAAACGATTTGTATCTGGAAGGTATTCACTTCTAATAAAAACACCTCTACCATAGGTAATAAAGTATAAAGCTATCACAAGAAAAAAAACAACAATTACTACATTTTTTAAATAATTAGGAAAGTTATGCTTTACAAACAAACTATCAGAAAATGATTTATTAAGTATTAATTTGGTTTTCTTCTTAGAAAATTCATAAAAAATAATGACCCCTAAAAGAAAAGAATTTAATGCAATAAAATATAATCTAATTGTACTTAAAAAAGTTTTCTCTGACACTCTATCAATATTAAACAATGAAAATTTCTCTTCAAAAAAATAAAAATACCATAGAGATAAAATTATAGATAATGAACTAAAAATTATGTAAATATATGTAGGGCTTAGCAAAAAGTACTTAAGTACTTTTATTATAAGATATAATTCGAAGATTAATATGATAATTAAAAAAATCAAATAATTTTAAGTTTTATTACATAATAAGTCCTTAGTAATGCTAATATAACATCTGAAATTACCCTTAAGTAAATCAAATTCCAAAAAGATAATTTTTCAAAAAAATAAAGTACTACTGCTATAAATATATAGATTAAAGATGAGATAATTAATGATTGATTAAATTCTTTATTATAACCAAAAGCGACTAGAGTACAAGTACCTAGCATAAAAGTTAATGCCACAAACGGAGGAATAATTGCTAAAGTTTTAAGAACATTATTATATTCTATCATTTCACTTCCTCCAAACAATTGTAACAATTGTTGAGAAAAAAAGAATAAAATAAGTGATAGCATAATTGCAAAAGCTACACTTAAAAAAATTAATCTTTTTAGGAGTGATTTATCTTTATTTCTTGTGATGGTAGGAAAAACAGCTTGCTGTAACATATCAAAAGGAATAATACAAACTAATACTATTTTTAAAGCCACATCAAAACCACTAACATAATCCATCGTATAAAAAACTCCAATTAAAAAGATTGTCATAAAATTAAAAGTTAATGATAAAAACCTTCCTAAAAAAAACATATAAGCCTCTTTAATTATTTTAAAAAGATATTTTTTTTCAATACAAACAAACAAAAAATTAAATTTTTTAACAAGTGTTAAATACCCCAAAAAACCCATTAAAAAACTTGAAAAAACGATTAAACAAATATGAGTTTTTAAATCTTCTGGGTTTAAAACTAATAACACAGTACCTATTACTAAAACAAGTCTAGAAAAAACTGTTATATAAGTTGCTAATTTTAATTTTTCAACACCTTGAAAATACCAAATAGGAAAGAAAACCTCTCCTATACCCATAATTAACATCAAATATAAATAGTCTTTATAACCAGAAAAAACTTCTAAAAAAGTGAGTAAAAAAAGTATTAAAAAACTTAAAATGTATAATGCTATTTTTATAGAAAAAATTGCTGAAGTAATTTTGTTTAAATTATCAATATTAGTTCGATTTTCAACTATATACTTGGCAGCATAAACATTGAACCCAAAATTGATGAAAATTATAAAATACTGTATTATTGAGTCTGACCACGTAAGTATACCATAGTTAATTTTACCCAATGTTCTAACCAAATAAGCTACTAAAAGAAACTTTATACCAATATTAAAAAATCTTAGAATCGATAAAAAAGATAGATTTTTTAAAATGATTAAATTATCTGAGCTTATTCTCTTTAACATATAAAGTTATTAAAATTAAAATACCAATCATATATCTTTTTAACACCTTCTTCTAAGTTTATTTTATGTTTCCAATCTAAACTATGTAGTTTAGAAACATTAGCAACTTTACGCATTGTATCGCTTTTCATTTAATAAATTCTTTAAACGTTTTTAATTTCGTGTCTTTTTCCGATAAAATAATATCCTCTTTGTTAAGACCCCAATCTATATTTAAATCTGCATCATTATAAATAACGCCATCTTCAGAATTTACATTATAATAATTATCGCATTTATAATTTACTGTTGTATTGTTTTCTAAAACAGCAAAACCATGTAAAAAACCTCTTGGAATGTATATTTGAGTATTATTTTCTGATGATAATTCTATTGAAAAGCTTTTCCCAAAAGTTTCAGCATTTTCTCTAACATCAACAATTACATCTAAAATTTTACCTTTAGTTACTCTTACTAATTTTGCTTGACTAAATTTTCCTTTTTGCAAATGCAACCCTCTTATGACACCAAATTGCGAAACAGATTCATTTTCTAAAACAAAGTTAACTTCCTTTCCTATTGCTTTATCAAATTCTTTTTTATTGTAATTTAATAAAAAGCTTCCTCTGTTGTCTTTAATTAACTTAGGTTTTATAATAAAACAACCTTTAAACGGAGTTTCTTTAATAATCATAAACAATTAATAGGTTAATTATTGTCTTTAGTATAATTGTTTAAATAATTATTTAATTGCTTTAATAATAGAAATAAAATCATTAATCCTGCGCCTAAAACGGCTAATAAAAATGCTTTGTTTTTTGTTATTCCTTTTATTTCATAACCAATTGGCTGAAAATTAGAAATAACATTAATAACCTCATATTTCCTAGATTTTTCTCTCGCAATTTGTTTTAAGTCCGAATTTATTTTTCTGTTGGTTTCAAATAATTCTAATTCTTTTGTGGTTCGTTTTTCTCCGCCTAAATCAATACTGGTTCCATTGGTTTGTTTCTTTGCTTCATCAAGCATTACCTGCATATACACTTTTCTTAAAGAATCTAATTGAATAATATTTTTACGATATAAAGAGTCTGTTCTATTCAAATTTTCATTGGTTAACTCTTTTATTCTGTTATAGTATTTATTATTTATTACAGACGCAATAATTACTTCACCTAAATCTTTAAAAACATCGTTTTTCTCTGCAATTACATTTATTTTATGAACCTTATAATCGTAATTGGTAAAAGAGGTTTTAAACTCATCATAAGTATAACTTTTAACGGTTGTTGTATCTACGGCTAAAATAAATTCGTTGTAAGAATCTATAATATCTTTCTCTGTTTTTATAGGCTCTATTGCAAAATTCTTTAAAGTTGCAGCAGTATTTTTATCTAATTTAAAAGTATTTGCTAAACCAATAGTGTCTTTTTGTTTTACCAAATCATTATAATAATTAATATTATTATACAATTGTCTGGTACTTTTAAAATTTGGACTTACTAATAAATCAGAACCAAAAGTATCCTGTTTTTTTGTTTCTAGAAAAATTCCTAAAACCCCACCAATTATTGCAGCAATTCCAATTTTTATAATATTATTTTTTAAAAAGATTAAAATTGAAATGATGGCGTGAAAAACACCTTTAAAAATACTACCAATAAAATTAAAAAACTTGGAAAAACCTTTCCCTATAATTACAAATAAAGATCCTAAGTCTACCTCTTCTTCGTTGTTGTTTTGTTTTGTTGACATTCTTTGTTTGGTTAAATAAATCAGTTATAAACTGTTAAAAAATTTGTTCTAATATTTTTTGAGTGATGGCATAAGTTGGAGTAACTCCTGTCATTCCTAAACCTCCTGAGGCCAAAGTTGCTCCTGTTTCTAAAGGATTATCTGAGGCATAATATGCATAACGTACTTTTACATCACTAGAAATATTTCCTCTAATTTTAGAGGCAGATTGTATGGCTTTTTGATAATGTGCTCCTTCCATTTCTAACCCAATTACACTCCAGGTTGAATCGTGAAAAAACTTTAACAAGTCTTTGTTTTGTAATGAGGTTCCTAATACCGAAATCATAGAACCATCAAAAACTTGCACGCCAAAACCTTCTAAATCTTCTTTAGATAACTCATTTTTAAAAGGATAATTGTCTGCAGTTCCTTCAAAAATATGCGAAGATGGAATCATTATATCTCCTTTACCACCTTCTAAAATACCTGCTTTACCCATAATAGAAACAGATTTTACATCTAAATGATTCTTTTTCTTGCTGTTTTTATAGGGTTTTAAAAGTTCATCCATTGTTTCGTAAGCTTGTTCTCCAAAGGCATAATCCATCACAATAATTACAGGGCTTTTATCAACAGCATTTATTTTATCAAAAGGTGAGTTTTCAAAATTTATTTTATCAGTATCAATAACTTGCACGTTAATATTTGTGCCAGAAGTATCTTTTATATAAATTAATCCGTTTTCAGATGCATATTCTTTTACCGCTTTTTGTAAAGGTTTGCTATCTGCATTACTTAATAATTGATACAACTCAAATCCTTGATGATTTTTTGCTTCTTCCGGAATTGCGTTTTGTGCATAAATAGAGTTTAAAACACTGTGCATATTTGCACTAATAATATGAATAGGTCTTTTTAAAAGTTTGTTTTCTTTTAAAACTTTTTTAATATTGTTTGCCCAAACTTCTCCGTAAATATGATGCCCTATTTCTTGAATTAAAACCGAACTAAACGTAATTTTTCGTTTTTTATTATCTAAAACTTCGTTAATGGCTAATTTACCCAACCAATAAATGAGTTGAAAAAAGCGGTCTTTATTTTCTTCGGTATAAAAAGTTTTATGAATGTTTAAAACTTCATCAAAAGTTCTTCCTAAAAAATTACTTAAATGTGCAATGGCTATTTCTCTTTCTTTATTGGTAATTTCTTTGTTATGAATGACAATATTTTCTAAATATTTCCATTCTCTAATAAAATCTGTTCCATCGTTAATGGTAACTCTTTTTTGAATTTTATGCGATTCTATAAACAAAAAAGTTAAGTGCGTAAGAATATCATAGATTTCAGAACGTCCTCTAGTAATTTCGATATTCATTTGATCTTTATCTATTCTGTAACAATTTCTTCTTCTTTTTGGCGGAACAATTGCTTCGAAATGAGAATTTTTATAACCTTCATCTGTGGTTAAACTAATAAACTGGCATTCTTCTATTCCTTTAGGAAGTCTTTCTATAACGTAAACAAGACCATTTAATTCTATTTTATCTTCTGCAATAGAGCCGTAAATTTCTGGGCGAAGTAATAATAGCGATTTTCTTAAAGTTTCTCCAGAAACGCCCATAGGTTTGTAAAAACCTCTACTAAATAAATGTCGCATAGAAATGTATAGTTTTTCTATGGCATTTCTAGACTCTTGCGCTCTGGTTCTATCTATTTTTTTGAGTTTACTCATTCTAAATTTTAATTTATCAAAGATAAAATTATTTGGCGGATAATAACTGCTTATACTTGTCTTGATTTTTCAATAATTCAACTGCATTTCTTATGGCAGCATCATTTTTTAAATTGTGAGCATACACTCCTTTTTTGTAAAAATATCTCATTAAGATTTCTTCTTTTAAAATTCTTTTTAAAATATCTTTATTTTTTGATATTTCATCAATTTTATCATCCAATAATTTTTCTTGAATTTTTTCATATTCTTTCGTAATATTTTTTGTTGATGAAACCTTGTAAGCTTCTTTAAATAAGACTTCTTGCTTAGTAACAAAAGTAGTGTCTGACTTTAAATAATTGGTAAACTTCTTAAAATCTGCATCTTTAAAATCAAAATGATCTTCAGTATTCATTTTAGGATTGTTAAAATAAAAGTGCGTTGCAAAATTAAAAATAGCTTTTGAGCTTAATAATCTTTTAGTAGCTGCTGTTCTTTTAGATTCTTTTATAATTACATCTGGTAAAATGCCACCACCATCGTAAACAGTTCTTCCGTTTGCGGTTTTAAATTCGTTAATTCCTTGGTCAGAAAATTTAGGAACTGTTCCGTCTTTTTTTCTATTGGCATAATCCAATTCTTGAATACATCTGCCACTTGGCGTATAATATTTAGAAATGGTTACTTTTAACTGCGTTCCGTAAGTTAATTTTCTATAACGCTGCACCAATCCTTTACCAAAAGAACGTTGTCCCATAATTATAGCTCTATCATAATCTTGTAGAGAACCACTTACAATTTCTGATGCTGATGCAGAACGCCCATTTACCAAAACCACAATAGGTATTTCTAAATCTAAAGGATTATTGGTAGTTTTATAAGTATTGCTCCATTTTTTAACTTTTGCTTTTGTACTCACTATTTTTTTTCCTTTTGGTAAAAAGAAATTCGAAATATTTATAGATTCTAACAAAGAACCTCCAGGATTAGAGCGTAAGTCAAAAACCAGTTTTTTCATTCCTTCTTTTTTTAATTTTTTAAAGGCTTTTTTTACTTCGGATGAAGCCTTATTATTAAAACGAGTTAAAACAATATAACCTGTTTCTTCATCAATCATTTTAGAAAAAGGAACAGGATTTACAACTACTTTTTCTCTCGTTATTTCTTTTTTGATGATGTTTTCTTGTCTTAAAACATCCACAGAAAATTCACTATTTGGCGCTCCTTTTAAAAACATAGAAAGCTGGTCTCTTTCCATATTTTTAATAGATTGTCCATCAATAGCAACAATAATATCTCCTGCTTTTAAATCAGATTTATCTGCTGCAAAACCTTTATAAATTTCTTTTATTTGAATTCCTTTTTTTGTGTAATACACAGAAACACCAATGCCACCATATTCTCCTTCTCTTCTAATTCTAGCATCTTCAACGTCTTGCTCGTTGTAAAAATTAGTATAAGGATCTAAATCTTTTAAGGTGTTTTTAATTGCCTTATCCGTAATTTCTGCCGGATTAATTTCATCTACATAATACATATTCAGTTCTTTGAATAACATATTATAGATTTCTATCTGTTTTGCAATTTCAAAAAATTTAGATTTAAAAGAAAACGATAAAAATAGGGTTGCTACTAAAAGAACACCAATCGTTTTTTTGGATAGATTAAACTTCATCATTTTTATTTTTTGTTTCGTTAACAAACAATGTCAACAATTTTTCCATTTTTAAGAACAGTTCTTCATATTTCCATTCTTCTTTCCCAAGATAAGAAATCATAAAAACATAGGGTTTGTCTAGGTTTTTATAGACAATTTCTTTTTGCAAACGATACGTTTCGCGCATCAATCTTTTAATTCGATTTCTATCAACCGCCAATTTAAAATTTCTTTTGGGTACAGAAACGCCAACCTGTGCAGGAAAATTTGAAGTGTGTTCGGTTTGTAAAAAAATCATTCTTAACGGAAAAGCTTTTACAGAATTTCCCTCTTTATAAAGTTTTTCTATTAACTTCTTGCTCTTTAAACGCTCTTCTTTTCCTAAAGTGTACTTCATTGCTACAAACTTAATAGAAATCATCTACTTTTTGTATATTTTGCACGTTTAACTTTCTTTTCAAATCAATTAATGTTGCTGTTTTTTCGATTTAAAATTTAAAAATTAAACAACAATCACTAAATTTGTTAAATATCATACATTTGATAAATAATAAAAAAACGAATCAATTTATAGATAAAACCATATGAAACAAGATCTTTTTCAGGCTCCAGACTATTATAATTTAGACGATTTACTAACTGAAGAACATAAATTGGTTAGAGATGCTGCTCGCGATTGGGTAAAACGTGATGTTACTCCAATTATAGAAGAGTATGCTCAAAAGGCTGAATTCCCAATGCAAATTGTAAATGGTTTGGCAGAAATTGGTGCGTTTGGACCTTACATTCCAGAAGAATATGGAGGTGCAGGTTTAGATCAAATTTCCTATGGATTAATTATGCAAGAAATTGAACGTGGAGATTCTGGTATAAGAAGTACAGCATCTGTACAATCTTCTTTGGTAATGTATCCTATTTTTAAATACGGAACAGAAGAACAGCGTAAAAAATATTTACCAAAATTGGCTTCTGGAGAATGGATGGGTTGTTTTGGTTTAACAGAACCAAATCACGGTTCTAACCCTGGTGGAATGGAAACCAAGTTTAAAGATATGGGAGATTATTATCTTTTAAATGGTGCAAAAATGTGGATTTCTAATGCTCCTTTTGCACAAGTTGCTGTGGTTTGGGCAAAAAATGAAGAAGGTAGAATTCACGGTTTACTTGTAGAACGTGGAATGGAAGGGTTTTCTACGCCAGAAACTCACAATAAATGGTCGTTACGAGCTTCTGCAACTGGTGAGTTAATTTTTGATAATGTAAAAGTACCTAAAGAAAATTTATTACCAAACAAATCTGGTTTAGGAGCACCTTTAGGATGTTTAGATTCTGCTCGTTTTGGAATTGCTTGGGGTGCCATTGGTGCTGCAATGGATTGTTATGACACTGCGTTACGCTACTGTAAAGAACGTGAGCAATTTGGAAAACCCATTGGTCAGTTTCAATTGCAACAGAAAAAATTGGCAGAAATGATTACCGAAATTACCAAAGCACAATTATTAGCTTGGAGATTAGGAACTTTAAGAAACGAAGGAAAAGCAACTTCTGCACAAATTTCTATGGCAAAAAGAAACAATGTAGATATGGCAATAAAAATTGCTAGAGAAGCTAGACAAATGTTAGGTGGAATGGGAATTACTGGCGAGTATTCTATCATGCGTCATTCTATGAATTTAGAAAGTGTAATTACTTACGAAGGAACCCATGACATTCACCTTTTAATTACGGGTTTAGACATAACTGGCTTAAATGCTTTTAAGTAAATTTCTTTAAAAATAATTCTAAAAGAATTGAAAGAAAACAGCAGAAATTTCTAATTGAATTTCAGCGTTTTTAATCTTGATTATTGAGTAAAATCTTCTAAATCGTATTCGTAGATTTTGATAATTATATGATATTTGACAGGTTTTTTACTTGTTTGATAGTATAATTTTGTTGTAGAAATTATTCTAATAAATTCAAGCGAAACACCATGGAAGAATCAAGAAAAGATATTGTACAGTTTATTAACTTACAATTAGCTTCGTTAGGACAGCCCACTTTTAAAGATAAAGAAGGGAAATTCTTAGACCCTAAATTTGAAGAATTAACAAGCGGACTTATAAAAAGTTTACAAGAAAAATCGAGATTATTATCTAACCATCATTCTCCTGTAGATACAAGAATACAAAACTTTATAGACGATTATTTAAAAGATGTTTCTATAGAAAAACCAACAATTGTACCAAATAATACGTTAATATTATCAAAAAAAGGACAAGCTAGAGAAATTAGTTTACCACCAGATGGTAACTCTTTTAAAAGCGATTTAGTAACCTCTAGTAGAGTAAAACAAGGTATTTTAAACAATCCTTTACACGATAAAAGAACTACAAAAGGAACCTTTCATATTGTAGAAGGAGATTTACCTGTACCTCTAGATAAATTTGAAGTACCAAAAGTTGTTTTTGCTCATTTTCTAAATGCGGCCTTCAATCCTTCAGACGATTTAAAAATTCTTCCATTTACATCCAATCAAGAAGAAAAAGCAAAAGTGATGGTTTCTATGTTATTAAGACCAACTGTTTGCCCAGAAGTAAAAGGTGTAATTTCAGAAAAATCATTAGAAGTTCGCTTCTTTGTTCCTGGAAACTTAGTGAGTAATTTAGACTTTGTAGAATCTATTTTTGGCAATGCTGGCAATCCTAATTTAGCACAAAACGATGCTGCTTTAGATACCGAACATTGGACAGGTCATACAGGTTGTATTGTTTTAGCTCCGCAATTAAAAGCGTTAAAAAAGAAAGAGGTTGGCTTACCTCATTTTGATGATGCTACTGAGCGTCAGAAAAAAGACGGAATGTGTTGGAAAGATGAAAACGAACTGTACAATGATGGTGGCGCATTTAAAATAACTTGTAGAGATGAAAGAGGTGTTGTAATCACCTTAATTGCAGACAATTACTACGGATATTCTAAAAAAGAAATTAAAACACAAATTAGTTATTCTGCCAATTTATATGGTTTGGTAGAAGAAGAACACGCAGGTGGAGCCATTGCGTTTGCAAGAAGAGTTATGGGCGATACTTTAGATGGTAAAGACTATTCTGAATTCCATAATTTTCAACATACTTTTGAAGATGTAAAAAAACTTTTAGGTAATACTATTGATGTAAAACCAGAAAATTATGCCGTAGATAAAAAATATCCAAACATAATTTATATCCCTGAATTTGCTTATGTAAACATTAATACAAATAGCATTACTTGGATGCACAATAGTAGAGAGCAAAAATTAACCTTGTCTCCTTATAAAACGTATGTGCATCCAACAGGAAATAAATTTAAGCTCGAAAAACATAAAACCGTTAATCTTTGGAGAATTATAGATACGTTTGCAGAAGGCATTTTCTGTCACAAACCTTGTACGGTTTCTGGTGGAGGTAAATCTGAAATATCAAAATCGATGCAAAATGCAATTACTTATAGTAATTTTAACATCATAGATATTGAAGAAGACTTTAAAAAAGCCGACGAAATTATCGAGTTTAATTACTCTACTCGTTGGAAAATTAAAGACCCGAACAGACCTATTTCTAGATCATTCTTAAGTGAAAAAAGATCGCTAAGTTCTGCAGTAAAATTATTAATTCCATCTGCTGAAAACTCTGATGAATACAATGAATTCTTAAAAAATATTCCTGTTCACATCCGTTCTTTAGTATTGTTTGTAAAACGTTTGTACAGACAAGCACACGGAAAATTAAACTGGAAAGATTATATGTCTGTTGAAATCATCAACGGAAAAAAAGGAACCGGTTTAATGCACAACAACACACCTGTAATTGGTAGTTATGTAAGAATTGGATTTAATGAAAAAGGAAACTGGATGTTAAACAAATTACGTTCAGACTTTTCTCCTTGTGAAAAAATTCAAACTGAGGATGATATTACTGCATCTATCACTTTACCAAGAGAAAAATTATCGAACTTAAATCCAGAATTTACAAACAAAAGTTTAAAGGTTCTTAAAAACTGTGAAGCACACTTATTTCAAAGACCAGATGAAGCTGTTGTAAGAGGTTATGACAAAGGGGCTGAATTAGATTTGGTTACTAACGGACGCTTCTTAACCAACTACGAATTGTTAAAAAAAGAAGATGCAATTGCTTTATATGAAGATACTATCAACTTTGATAAATACACAAAACCAGTACAAGATTTTATAGAAAGTATTGTAAAAAGTGATAAAAACGAAGAGTATTTTGTAGTGCCATCTCACACAAGAATTGTAAACGGAGAACCTACAAAAAACCCTCGTTATTTAGAGCCAAATAGATTTGTAAAAGAAACTGAAGCTTCTTATTTAGCTGATATTGGTGTACGTTTGGTAAGAAAAATTGAACTAAATGAGCCTTTAAATCACGTTGTGAATGCTGTTTTACCAGGAAGAAGAAATAATCCTGTAGATAAAGCTGCCGGAATTAGACCGTTAGCGGTTTACAACCCAATTCATTACCAAGAAACTCCTGAGTTATTTATGGACTTTATCTGTAGTTTAACAGGTAAATCTCCTTCTACAACAGGTGCTGGTTCTGAAGGTGCATTAACAAAAGCACCCTTTAATATGTTAACGCCAACAACCGATTTAAACAATGCGTTGTTATCTCATATTTTAACAGAATCTAACGGATTTAGTACTGCTGCAGGTTATGTAGGGGCAGAAAATAAAATTGACCACGATGTTAGTTTGTTAATTCCTGAAATTTGGGCAAGATTAGAACCTGCAGATAGAGATCCTAAAGCATTAATTGAAAATGGTTCTTTAGAAAAGATTGATGATTTTGAATACGAAGGTGAAAAAATCTTAGCAAGTAGATTGGGTTACAGAATTACAAAAACGTTCTCTTATAGATGTATGAATAGAATTTTTGATGAACCAACTGCTGTTTTTAGCAAAAGAATGTTAAAACCAGAATTACAAGGTTTAGAAGATTATGTAGACGGAATCAAAAATATTTGCGAAGCGCAACAAAAAGTAGCTTTAAATTACTTTGAAGATGGTAGCGTAGAAGCTGCAATACCTCCTTTAAAAATTCTTTTACACATTATGGCGTATGGAAATTACGAAGGAAAAGATATTAGCGACCCAGAATTGCGTAAATATTTTAACAGAGAATCTATTGTTAATAGCGATTGGTATAAAGAAAGGTTAGTTTTAAAACAACAAAAAGATATTGCTTTTTACAAAAAGCAAATCCAATATTTAGAAGACTTTATTGCGAATCCTAATAATGCTAATTTAGTTGTTGAAATGAATATTAAAAAGCGATTAGATAAGGTTAAAGAACTATATAATGAAGCAAAATCTAAAACTTATTTAGAAAGTTTAAACGGAACAATTGGTGCTGATCCTTTATGCAAAAAGAAAGAATAATATTTGAATTAAGAAACTGCTTTTAGCAGAATATTTGGGCATCGCTTACAGTTGATGCCCTTTTTTTTGTACTTATTACAGCATTTATTCTTAGGTTTAATACAGTTTTCAGAACAAATATTACTACAAACAGAAGTGTTTGAAAGAGAAATAACAGGCTTATTTACTGTATAAAAAACAATCATTATTAATAATTATTCTGCAAATATAAGTCTTTATTTAGAATAAATAAAGATAATAAAAAATCTTACTATTTTAACAAGAAGAACAAAATCCACCTTCTTTTTTCACACCTAATTTTACAAGAATCGTTTCTAGTAAACACCATTTTGAAAATGCAGATTGAATTAAATTAACGCCAATAAACACCGTAAACCACATCCAATTTTGACTCACATAATACACTAAAACAACACTTAACAAAATCATTATCCCTACAATTACTCTAAAATACTTATTTAACATTTTTATTAATTTTTTTAGTTTATATAAATCTTTCTACAGGAACAACAATCGCTTTTAAAGGATTATTTGTTTCTAAATTATTATTGAATTCTTTTATTAAATTGAACAAATCATCAATTTTTTCTTTATTGGTGAAGGAGAAAAACATCATAGACTCTGTCTCTCCTTTTCCTGCTGAAAACCAGTTTGAAGCCATTAATAATTGAGGCGAATTTTTATATCCATCAATATCTGAACTGCTAAAGTTTTCAATATTTGCTTTTTTGAAGATTTTTAAAACATCATTTTGAAATTCTTCTACTGCTGTTACTAATACTAATTTCATAATTTTTTATTTTAATGTCCGTTCGAGCGCAGTCGAGAACTATTTATAATTCTTCTTTTCAATCATATAATAAACTAATGGCACAACCAATAATGTTAAAACAGTTGAAACAATGGTTCCACCCATTAATGAAATTGCCAATCCTTGAAAAATTGGATCGAATAAGATTACAAATGCTCCAATTACAACAGTTCCTGCAGTTAATAAAATTGGCGTTGTTCTTACTGCTCCTGCTTCTATTGCTGCTTGTTTTAAAGGAACTCCTTCTGCTAATCTTAAGTTGATAAAATCTATCAATAGAACTGAATTTCTCACCATAATTCCAGCCAAAGCAATCATTCCAATAAATGAAGTTGCTGTAAAAAATGCACCCATAATCCAGTGTCCTATAACAATTCCTATTAATGATAACGGAATGGCAACCATCATTACCACAGGTGCTTTAAAGTTTTGAAACCACCCAACAATTAAAATATAAATCAAGATAATGGCACCTAAAAAAGCGATTCCTAAATCTCTAAAAACTTCTAGCGTAATTTGCCATTCTCCATCCCATTTTACAGTATAATTATCTTCAAAATCTGGCTGACCTAAATACATCTCGTTTAGCTTATAACCTTCAGGAAGTTTTATTTCTTTTAATTTTTTCTCCATTCCTAAAATTACATAAGCAGGACTTTCTAATTCTCCTGCCATATCTGCCATCACATAAACAACTCGTTTTTGGTTTTTACGAAAAATACTTTTATCAGAAATCGTTTCTTTAATTTCTACTAAATCCGCAATCGGAATCATTCTTCCTTGTTTCGATTTTACTTTTAGTTGAGAAATGGTAGATTTTTCTTTTTCATCTAAACTCAACACCAAACCAACCTGATTTACAGCATCTTCATCATACAAATTTGTAATTGCAGTGTTAGACAAAGCCATATTCATTGTATAAGCAATTTGCTGTGGCGCAACACCGTACAACATTGCTTTTTCTTTATTTATTTCAAATTGATATTTAGTTTGATTGTCTTCTACCATCCAATCAATATCAACAACATCATCAGTATTTTTTAAGATGGTTTGCACCTGATTTGCAATATCAATTTGCATTTTATAATCGGGTCCATAAACCTCTGCTACAATGGTTGATAATACTGGAGGCCCAGGAGGAACTTCAACCAACTTTACATTGGCATTGTATTTTGCTGCTATTTTCTGAATCTCTGGGCGTAGTAATTTTGCAATTCCGTGACTCTGAATTTTACGTTCACTTTTATCAACCAGATTCACCTGAATATCTGCCATATTGCTTCCTCCACGTAAATCGTAATGACGCACCAAACCATTAAAAGTTATAGGAGCAGAAGTACCAACATAATTTTGATAATTTACTACTTCTGGTCTTGTAGATAGATACTGTGCAATTTCTTGTGTAACAACAGCTGTACGTTCTAATGTGGTTCCTTCTGGCATATCAATAACAACCTGAAATTCGTTTTTATTATCAAAAGGCAACATTTTTACAGCGACAGAATTCGTAAAAAATAAGACCATTGTGCTCATCAACACTAAAAATGTTCCGCCTAAAAACAACCATCTTTTTGCTTTGTTTTCTAATAATGGTCTTTCTAGCTTGTTATAAATTTTATAAATAAACGTTTCTTCTAAAGGCTTTTCTTGTTTTTCAACTGTTCCTTTTTTGTCTTTTTCTCTTAAGAAAATGTATCCTAAATAAGGAGTAATTGTTAAGGCAACAAATAATGATAAAATCATTGCGATTGAAGCTCCAATTGGCATTGGCGCCATATAAGGCCCCATTAAACCAGATACAAATGCCATTGGTAAAACAGAAGCAATTACTGTAAATGTTGCTAAAATTGTTGGGTTACCTACTTCGTTAATTGCATATAAAGCAGCTTGTTTAAATGGCAGTCGTTTCATCTTAAAATGCCTGTGCATATTTTCTGCAATAATTATGGAATCATCAACCACAATACCTGTTACAAAAACCAACGCAAAGAGTGTGATTCTATTCAAGGTATAATCTAACATATAATAGCTTAACAATGTTAGAGCAAACGTAATTGGAACTGACAAAAATACAACCAATCCACCTCTCCAACCCATTGCCAACATTACTACTAAAGTAACTGCAATGATAGAACCAATTAGGTGTAACAATAATTCTGACACTTTATGAGAGGCTGTTTCTCCATAATTTCTAGTAATTTCTACGTGTACATCATCAGGAATTAAAGTTGTGCTTAAATGGTCTACTTTATCAATAATTACTTCTGCAATCTTCATTGCATCTGCACCTTTTCTTTTTGCTACAGAAATAGTTACTGCAGGATATTCTGATTTATAATCAGATGATTTTACACTTCCTTTTCCAAAACCTAAACTCACATAATTCTGTGGAACTTCTGGTCCGTCAATAATTTTTGCAATCTGTTTTAAATAAATTGGTTGATTCTGTTGCACACCAACTACCAAATTTTCCACATCAGTAACAGAAGACAAAAACTTGCCCGTATTTACTAAAAATTCAGTATCATTTTTATCAAAACTACCAGAACTCAATTGAGTATTATTGGCTTTTATCATTTTTGAAACCGATAAGAAATCTAAACCACTAGCTGCCAATTTATCTTTATCTAAAACAACACGTAGTTGTCTGTTTCTACCTCCAATTTTATGTGTGATAGAAACATCATTTACTTTCTTAATTTCAGATTCTAATTCTTGTGCCATTTGGCTCAACTGAAAATCGTCATAATTTTCACTCCACAAGGTTAATCCCAACATTGGCACATCATCAATCGCACGTGTTTTTACCAAAGGAAAGGTGACTCCTTTTGGCATTTGATCCATATGTTTATTAATTTCATTGTACAATTTTACAAACGAACGCTCAATATCTTCGCCCACATAAAACTGCACAATAACCATTGCTTTTTCGTTCATAGAAGTAGAATACACATACTCTACACCTTTAATATTCGAAATTAATTTCTCTAAAGGTTTTACAACTCTAGACTCCACTTCTGTAGGACTTGCACCTGGGTAACCCACAAAGATATCTGCCATTGGCACATCAATTTGTGGCTCTTCTTCTCTCGGAATTAAAAACGAACTATACACACCAATCACCATAAAAACGATCATTAGCAACACAGTTAATTTAGAACCGATAAAGACTTTTGCAGTTTTTCCAGCTAAACCTTCTTTCATATTTTTATATTTTGGGCGTTTTAACAGGCTATTCGTTTCAATCTTTTTTTGCCATAAATGGCATCAAAAAAAGGATTTCCACTTCTATCCTTAACGCGACTTTTTAGTTATTTAATTGAAATTTTTACACCATTATATAACTTGCCATCAGCAGAAAGGATGTAAGATTCTGATGCAGATAAACCCGATAAAACCTCAACTTTATTGCCATAAGTTCTTCCTAAACGTAACCAACGTAACAACGCTGTATTACTTTGACTTACTGTATAAACTCCTGATAATTGTCCATTTTTCACAATCGCTTTTTTCGGAATTAAAACCATTTTTGAAACTGCTTTTCTTTCAACAGGAAACTGAACCGTAGAAAACATTCCAGATAAAATATTTACAGCTGTTTTTTCTAAATTGATTTTCACCAAATATTGACCACCAGTATTTTTTGCAGAAGTACTTACTTCAGTAACTTTTCCTTTAACAGTTTTATTTAAAGATTTTACTATTACTGTAACAGTTGTTCCTTTTTTAATATGTGAAATTTCAGATTCTGGCACCATAGCAACAACATCAAATTCATTTGGAGTTTCTAAACTAATTAGCGGCATTCCTGGGTTTGCCATATTTCCATTTTCAATATTTTTAGCAGTAATTATTCCACTAAAAGGAGCTGTTATATTGCTATATGTAAATTGAGCATTAATCTCATTTTTCATTTGGTTTGCAGATTCCAATCCAGCTTTAGCCATTTCATAATTAGCAGTCATATCGTCCATTTCTTTTTGTGTAATGCTATTACTTGCAAACAAATTCTTAAAACGCTTGTAATTTTTTTCAGCATTATTAAAAGCGGTTTTTGCTCTTGTAATTCCTGCATTTACTTGCGCTTTTTTTGCTTGTAAATCTGTATTATTAATAGAAATCAACAATTGACCTTTACGAACTTTATCGCCAACATTTACGTGGACTTTCTTTACAAAACCCATTATTCTTGTACTTAAATCTGCACTTTTTGAGGCTTGAATTTTTCCGCTTACAGACAAAAACTGACTGTTATGGTTTTCTGTAACTTTACTTACTTCAACTTTAATCACAGGAGAATTGTCTGCAACTACTTTTTTCTCTTCTTTACCACAATTTGCAAATGTGAATGCTACAGATAATAATAGAATTGTGTATATTTTTTTCATTTTATGATTTGTTTATAATTTTGATCTCGACTGCGCTTGATCAGACATTTTTTTTAAAATTATTTTACTAAAAACTGCGACTACTTACTACCAACTATTTTCATTCTTTAGTTAAAAATTCTAAATAGGCATTTGTAAAATTGTATTCGAAAATAGTTTGATAATATGCAAGTTGTTTTTGTAGAAATTGAGTTTCTGCCATTAGCAAATCAGACATTTTTTCTAAACCTTCTTGAAATCTATTTTTTCGGATTCTTAAAGATTCTTTAGATTGTTGAACCGACAAATCTGTTAATTCTAATTTGCTTTTTGCATCAACCAATTGACGCTTTACTTTATTTAATTCTAACTTACTTTTAGATACATATTGCTTGTATTCTAATTTGGATTTCTCTAACTCAGCTTTACTTTTTTGTACTTTTCCAAAACGCTGTGAACCTTTAAAAATATCCCAACTTAATTGTGCTCCAATTAAATATCCATTAGCATTACCTTGTAAAAATTTATTGTCATACATTTCATAACTTCCAAAAGCATTTAAACGAGGTAAAAAAGACATTTTATCAGCTTTATTCATCACTTCATATCCTTTAGAAACTAATTGCAATGCTTTAATATCAGATCTATTTTCAGAAATCGTTTTATCATCAATTTGTAAATTAGTAACTGTTAAGTTTTCTGCTGGTTTGTATAATGTATAGCTTTCATCATTCATTAAAAATGATAAATAATTGGATGCGTTTTGAACATTACTTTTTGCTGTTTGCAACTGATTTTTAATTTCTGTAACTCGCACTTCAACATTCAAAACATCAGCTCTTTGTAAAATGCCTTGTTTAAAACTATTGTTTGCCATATTTTTATTTGCATTTGCAGCTTCTAATGCTTTTTCTAAAACTTGAACTCCTTTGTAAGCTAACTGTAATTGCATATATGCTTTTTCAACTTCAAAAATTAAATAATCTTGAGTGCGTTTTGTTTGTAAAGACATTGCATCCATTTTAGATTTGGCTGCTTTTCTTTGATAAAAACCATCTAAATTGATTAATGGTTGTTGAATTTCAACCTTGGTTGCAAAATTTTGAGTTCTAGTTGGATTGTTTAACAAAACTGGATTAAAATCTGCTTGCGTTAAAATTCCTTGATTCAATTTAGAACCAAAAGCCATTAAAGGATTTGTTGTTGAGATTCCTGTATGACTTGCTGTAATATTTGGTAAAAAAACAGCATTTGTTTGCTTATAATCTGCTTTTGCTTTGTTAAATTCTTGTTCAGAAATTTTAATAGAAATATTGTTTTCTGAAACTTTTAATAACAATTCTGATTTTGTAATTGTTACAATTTCCTGCGCATCTATAATTGAAGTAAACAGTAAAATAGTAATAATTAGATATTTAAAAGTATTTTTCATTTATTTCATTTTGATGACACAAAACTAGAATGAATAAACAGCTCTATAAGTAACATTTGTTACTCTAATAAAATATCGAAAAAACTATTTTTAAGTGACAAAAGTCACATTAATAACAGAAATGATATATTATCTTTGTTCTCTAACGGCAATAAAAGATAAAATAGTCTTAATTTATTTGTAGTTGAAAAAAGGAACCTTTATATTAACCTTATTTTTAAGTGTACTTATACTATATAATAGTTTAAGGGTTTCTATTACCTATATCTATTATAATGTAGATACTATTGGTTTTATTGAAGCTCTGTGTGAAAACAAAGACAAACCAGAATTGGCTTGTAATGGTAAGTGTCATTTAAAAAAGATTTCCAAAACTACGAATGAGGAAAGTAATCAACCAATTAATTTGATTGATTTTAAAGATATATTATTATATAATCAGAAGATTTCTTCTCATCAAGTTGATGATATTATTCATCAATCAAAATCTAATTTTTATTACAACAATCTCTATAACTTTAAATTATTAGAAAACTGTTTTCATCCGCCAAATGCATAATTGTTTTATCAATTTATAGAACTTCTATAAAACACTAAATACTTAAAATTAAAACAATTAAAAATGAAAATATTTTATAGTGTGCTTTTTTGCACGCTAATATCTGCTGTATCTTATAGTCAAGTATTGCCAAAGACAAAAAAAGATACCCTTAAAGAAAAAACAATAAAATTGGATGAAGTTTTTATCACAGGAAAACTAAAAAAAGATCCTGTTTTAAGTTCAATTGCCAATAAATATGCTAAAAAAGTTGTGCAGCCTAAAAATGTTGCTGATTTATTTAACAACATCAATGGTTTCTCTGTCATAAAAAGAGGAAACTATGCAATAGATCCATCATTTAGAGCTTTTCAATACGAACAATTAAACATTCAATATGATGGTGGTACAAAAGCAATGCACGCTTGTCCTAACAGAATGGATCCAATTACAACACATATTATTCCTGAAGAAGTTTCAAGAATAGAAATTATAAAAGGACCATATACTGTTAGATATGGAGCCATTTTTGGAGGAATTATAAACCTAGTTACTAAAAAACCAAACTATGAAGATTATGGTTTTCACGGTAAAGTTTCTAGTGGTTTTGAAAGCAATGGAAATTCGATGGTAAATTTAGTTGAAATGCAATACATCAACAAAAAATTTGACATTGTTGCCAATGGTGGTTACAGAAACTTTGGGAACTATAAAGATGGTTTTAAAACAGAAATTCCTTCCTCTTTTAAAAGTTCTGATTATGGAATTAAGTTTGGTTACAATTTCACTAAAAACCAACGTTTAAAAATAGATTGGAGACAATCTTTTGGTAGAGATGTTTTACACGCAGCTTTACCTATGGATACAGATTATGATAACAGTAGCATTCTTTCTGTTGATTATAAGATTGATAAAATAGGTGATGTTGTAAAATCGGTTACAGTAAAAGGATACCATAGTTATGTAGATCATTTAATGACCAATAACAACAGACCTTCTTTTATGATGATGGAAGCTGCGTCTGCAGTTGAAGCAACAACAATAGGTGGGAAAATTGAGTTAAACTGGAAACCAACAAAAAAAGCTGATATTTACTCTGGAATCGATTTAATGAATCTTGCAAGAGATGGAGGAAGAACAAGAATCGTTAAGAAAATGAATGGAAATGTATTGCCAATGCCAATGACTTTTAATGATAAAGTTTGGCAAGATTCTTACATAACAGACATTGGTTTATTTACGGAATTAAAATATAGTTTAAGTGATAAATCTATACTAACAGCAGGAGTTCGTTATGACAATGTAACATCAGATATTCAAGACCCAGAAGCAGATTTTGCAGCATTATATAGTTTAAAAAAACGTACAGAACATACTTTAAGCGGAACAATATCTTTAAAGAAAATATTGTCTAACAATTATACTTTAGAAGCTGCATATGGACGTGGAGTTAGAACTGCTAATATGTTAGAACGTTTTATAAATCACTTTACGGTTGGGCAAGATCCTTATGAATATATTGGAAATCCTGATTTAAAAGCCGAAGTTAACAATCAGTTTGAAATTGGTCTAAAAGGAATAGAAGAATTAGAAAATGGATTTGACAGTTTCAAATTTGAAACTTCTGTCTATTATTCTTTTTTCGAAAACTTCATTATTGCCATTGTAGACCCAACAAAAACTAGAAAGTTTATGCCAACAAAACAACCTGTAAATCCAAAAGTTTTTAGAAATTTAGATAACTCTTATAAAACAGGTTTTGAAGCTAAAGCCGTTTTAAACTTTTTAGATTTTTATAACTTTAAATCAGAATTTTATTACGTGTACACTAAAAACAAAGATTTAGACGAATCTTTACCATTAACACCTCCATTTACTACCAAATTTACTTTAGGTTATGAAAAGGAAAGTTTGTGGGCAAATGCACAGTTTAATATGGTTTCTAAACAAGATAATATTTCTGCAAGTTTTGGTGAAACTACTACAAAAGGCTATGAAACTTTAGATGTACGTTTTGGAGGTAAACCTCTTAAAAATGTAACATTAGGTTTTGCTGTTTTAAATGTTTTTGACAAAGGTTATAACAGTCATTTAAACTTTTCATTTACAAATCAAGCAAATTTTGGAAGAACACCTGTAACAGAACCAGGACGTAATTTTTCTGCTTTTTTACAGTATAAGTTTTAATAAAAAAAGAGCGTGTTAGACTTCTAATACACTCTTTTTTTATTTTTTTAGAAACTTAACAAACAATTCCATTTCATCTCTATTATGAAAAGAATTGTAACACTTTTCCATAATTTCTATTGAAAAATTTTCTTCAAAATAAGAAAGAAATTCTTCTTTATTTCCACCAAATGGAAGATGGTCATCATTTAATTTAGCATTAAAAAGTAAACCTACTAGTTTCCCTTTTTTATGCGAATAATTTATAATTCAATAGAATGACAATAATCATTTCCCTACCAACAAAATAGCGTTTATATTTGCAGTATAGTTCAAATTAAAACATTTTTTATGGAAACTTTAGCTGTAGCAAAGAAAAATATTAATGAAAAAGGATTTTTAGACATAGAAACTCCCAACGTTAATTATGTAGACGAAATTTTAAAATTAAAAAAAGAGAAGAATGCTGTTCTTTTAGCACATTACTATCAAATAGATGAAATTCAAGAAATTGCAGATTTTGTGGGCGATAGTTTAGCATTGGCACAAAGAGCCGCTAAAACAGAAGCAGATATGATTGTTTTTGCTGGTGTTCATTTTATGGCAGAAACTGCTAAAATTTTAAATCCTACTAAAAAAGTTTTGCTACCAGATTTATTAGCAGGTTGTTCTTTGGCAGATTCTTGTCCGCCAGAAAAATTCGCAGCATTTAAAAAGAAACATCCAAATCATAAAGTAGTTACATATATTAACTGTTCTGCAGATATTAAAGCATTGAGTGATATTGTTTGTACATCATCAAACGCAAGAAAAATTATTGATTCATTTCCTGAAGACCAACCTTTAATTTTTGCTCCTGATAGAAATTTAGGCGATTATTTAAACAAAGAAACGGGTAGAGATATGTTACTTTGGGATGGAGCTTGCATTGTTCATGAAGCTTTTTCTATGGAAAAATTGATTAAACTACATCAAGAACATCCAGATGCAGAATTAATTGCACATCCAGAATCGGAAGCTCATATGCTAAAAGTTGCTAAATATATTGGTTCAACATCAGGCTTGTTAAATCACGTAAAAACCAGTAAAAAACAAAAATTTATTGTGGCTACAGAAGCAGGTATTTTGTTTCAAATGATGCAAGAAAACCCAGATAAAACTATTATTGCTGCGCCAGCAAAAGAAGATAATACTTGTGCTTGTAGCGAATGTGCTTATATGAAAATGAATACAATGAAAAAGTTGTATTTGTGTTTAAAATATGAATTACCAAGCATAGAAGTTGAACAAGAATTAGCCAAAAAAGCCATAATTCCTATTGAAAGAATGTTAGAACTTTCTAAATAAAAAATTATTTATGAACAGCAACAATAAAATAATTTCTACTGATTTTTTAGTAATTGGTTCCGGAATTGCGGGTTTAACTTTTGCCTTAAAAACAGCAACAAAATTCCCAAAAGCAAAAATTACCATTGTTACTAAAAATGAACAAAGCGAATCTAACACAAAATATGCACAAGGTGGAATTGCCACTGTTTATAACAAAACTGTTGATAGTTTTGAGCAACACATACAAGATACTTTAATTGCTGGTGATGGTTTGTGCGATGAAGAAGTTGTAAAAATGGTTGTTAAAGATGCTCCAGACAGATTACAAGAATTAATTAAATGGGGTACAAAATTTGATAAAAATAAAAAAGGAGAATACGATTTAGGACGAGAAGGTGGGCATTCTCAAAACAGAATTCTACATCATACAGATATTACTGGAGCAGAAATAGAACGTGCTTTATTGGCGCAAGTAAATGCACTTTCTAATATCGATTTTCTTACACATCATTATGCAATTGACTTAATTACAGAACATCAAGTAAAGAAAAAAAGAACAAAAAGAAATTCTAAAATCTCTTGTTTTGGCGCGTATGTTTTAGACGAAAAAAAAGAGGTGGTTAAAACTTTTGCTAGCAAATTTACAATTTTAGCTTCTGGTGGAAATGGGCAGGTTTATGAAACAACCACAAACCCTATTGTTGCTACAGGAGATGGAATAGGAATTGCCTACAGAGCAAAAGCAGAAATCTCGGAAATGGAATTTATTCAGTTTCATCCAACTGCGTTGTATAATCCAGGAGAATATCCTGCTTTTTTAATATCAGAAGCTGTAAGAGGTTTTGGTGCAAAATTAAGAGATTTTTACGGAAATGCTTTTATGCATAAATATGATGAAAGAGAAGAATTAGCATCAAGAGATATTGTTGCAAGAGCCATAGATAACGAACTTAAAAAAAGCGGTAAACCACACGTTTATCTCGATTGTACAAATCTAGATATAAAAAAATTTAAAGACCATTTTCCTAATATCACAGAAAAATGCGCTTCTCTTAATATTGATGTTAGCAAAGATTTTATTCCTGTGGTTCCTGCATCTCATTATATCTGCGGAGGTGTAAACGTAAACAAGAAAGCTAAAACATCAATTAAAAAATTATACGCCTGTGGCGAAGTTACTAAAACAGGATTACATGGAGGTAACAGACTAGCTTCTAATTCTTTACTAGAAGGTTTAGTGTATGCGCATAAAGCTTTTTTAAATGTTTCTAAAAAATATGAAAAAGCAAAAATGCCAGACAATGTTCCTGCTTGGAATGATAGCGGAGTGATTAAAAATATGGAGAAAATTTTAATAACGCATGACAGAAATGAAGTAAAAACAATTATGACCAATTATGTTGGCATTGTTCGTTCTAATGAGCGTTTAAAACGTGCCGAAAAACGCTTACGTGTTTTGTATGAAGACAACAAGCGTTTGTACGACCATTCTGAACTTTCTGTAGATTTATGTGAACTTAGAAACTTAATTACTACTGCCTATTTAATTACGCAATTCTCTAAAAAAAGAAGAACAAATTGTGGTGGATTTTACAGTTTAGATTGTACATAAAAAAAGCACCAGAAATTAATCTGATGCTTTCCAACCAACGCTATTATAATAATTAACTAAAACTATTAATAATAGAAACTAATTTATTTTTTTTGACGATTTTTTTGCATTCCTTTTCCTTTTTCTTTATTGTAATGTTCTTCAAACCATTCTGGTTTTTCAATATCATTATCAAACATATATTCTGAAATTTGCTTTATGGTTTTTTCAGCAAAATGCTGCTTTGGCATTAATCCAAAACGTTTTACTGCGCCAAACATTTTTGCATTTTCTTGAGTTGGATTTTTTATCCAATTTTGCATAGAGTTATTAAATTCTTCTTTGGTAATATTGGCTCTTAAATAATGTTTTTTGATAGCAATCATTGGCGGCGCTATTCTTTCATTATGACTTGTTGTAGGATTATGACAGACATAGCATTTATTTTCCATCAATTTTTTTCCAGGATGATTTTGAGCTTCAGAAACTACTTCTTTTGAACTGTAAGAAGGTTGTTTTTTATTTTGACAACTAAAGAAACCGATAAGTGCTGAAAGAATAAAAAATGAAACGTCCATTTGTTGTAACAAATGTTACAAATCTATCACCTTAATACTGTTTCTATAAAGGCCAATTTTACCTTCATTTTCTAACTTTTTTAAGAGCCTAGAAACTACTACTCTTGAGGTGTGCAAATCTTCAGAAATTTGCTGATGCGTTGTATTTATAACATCATTATGAGTTACCATAGCTTTGTCTTTTAAGTATTTAAAAAGGCGTTCATCCATTTTTAAAAATGCAATGGTATCTACAGCTTCTAAAAGTTCATCCATTCTATTATGATAACTTTGTAAAATAAATGCTTGCCAAGTTTTATAGATTCCTAACCATTCTCCCATTTTTTCTTTTGGTATCAGTAGCAATTCTGTATCTGTTTCTGCTATTGCTCTAATTTTACTTTTAGTTTGCCCTAAGCAACAAGACAAAGTCATAGCACAGGTATCTCCTTTTTCTAAATAATACAAAACCAATTCTTCTCCGTTTTTATCTTCTCTTAAAATCTTTATAGCACCATTTAATAGCAGAGGTATAAACTTAATATAGTCTCCTATCTCTATAATTACTTCGTTTTTTAGAACTTTTTTCGAAGTACCAATTTTTTGAATTTCTTCTATTAATTCGTCTTCAAATAAATACCCAAAGTTGGTTGTTAAATTATTTTCGGTTTTTGACATTTAAGTATATTTTCTATGATTGTATAAATTTAGTAATTAAGAAATTAAATTTAGTTAGTTTAAAATGAAAAATCCGAGTAAAAACTCGGATTTTTATTGACTAACTACTACTAACTCTTCGGTTTCTTATCGCTATTCATTAAGAGAAATATAGCAACAACTAAGCCTACAACAACCAAGGCAAAAACACCAATCATAATGGTACCGTTTGTCCAAGAAACCTGGGGTAAGGTTAAAAAACTCATCTCTTACTATTTTATATAAAAGTAAAAATTACTTAAATTTTAAAGAATGATAAATGTCAGTTTTTTAAAAATTTACATTTAATATGTCTCCACTTAATTGTAATAATTGCAATTCTATCAACTTTGCGTCAAACTTTGCATTGTTATATGCTGTTTTAGAATTGATTAAATTTATTTGCGCTTGTCTAAATTGAATAGATGTAATTTGACCTAATTTAAAACGCTCTGTGCTTCTATCAAAATTATTTTGAGCAGTTACTATGTTTTTCTCTTGTGCTTTTATAATAAATAACTGGTTTTGATAATTCTCCCAAATATTTTTTAAATTATTTTGAATGGTTACTTTTTGTTGCTCTAACAATATTTGCTGATTTTCTAAGGCAATTTTTGCGTTTGCAACTCTTATTTTTGTGTTACCTCCATCAAATAAATTCCAAGATAAACTTACACCTGCATTCAATCCATTTGAAGTTGCACCTGCTAAAAAAGAAGTTGCAGGGTTTTCGCTTTTATTCCAACCGTAAGAAGTATTTAATCCTAAAGAGGGTAAATAATTTGCTTTGCTAATTTTAATATTAAACTCGCTAATGGCAATATTTTTTTCATTTTGTTTTAAAAGTAAATTATTTGCTAAAGTCTTCTGTTGTAAATCTTTAAAATTCATCATTTTAATAAAATCTACATTGGTTTCTACAACATAATTTACATTTTTTTGTATGCCTAAAATTACATTTAAACCACGTTTTGCATTGCTTAATTGTTGGTTTGCATTTATTAAAGTAATACTATCATTATTTACATCTACTTCTGCATTTAACAATTCTAATTTGGTAGATTGCCCATATTCATATTGATATTTTGCACGCTTTAATCTTTGTTTTGAAATGGATAAAGCTTCGTTTAAGTTTGCTTTATTTGCAGTTAATCTCGCAATTTGAAAATAGTTTGTAAACAATTGTAAATACGTGTTTTCTATGGTTTGTTTTGCTTGCAACGCTGTTAAATTATAGGTTTCTTTTAATTGTTGATAATTGTATTTTCTTCCCAATCCATCAAAAATGGTATAATTTACATTTAATGCTGCATTGTACGATTTTGTGACTGCTCCGTTAATACTTGTAGATGTTCCGTCTTGACGATTAATTGTTTGATTATCTCTTCTGTAATTTGCACCTGAAGAAATGGATGCAACTGGCAAAAAACGCGTATTATAAATACTGCTATTGTTTTTAGCAACTTGTAAATTGTTATTCGCTATTTTAATGCCAAAATTGTTTTCTAAAGTAATTTTTAACGCTTCTTTTTTGGTTAAAATTTCTTGTGAAATTCCTTGTAAAGTCAATAAAAAAACGACGACTAATATGCTGTTTTTAATGATCTTCATTTTTATCAAATTTAGATTCTATAATTGCTCTTTCTACTTCTTCTTTTGTAACTTCTCTATTGGTTTTTAACCATTTAATATTCACTTTTATAGCATTAGAAACCGACAACAAAAGTGGCAACATAATTAAAGTTAAAACGGTTGCAATTGCAATACCATAAGCAATAGAAATTGCCATTGGAATTAAAAATTGGGCTTGTCTACTTTTTTCCAATAATAATGGTGCTAAACCCGCAATTGTTGTTAAAGACGTTAAGAAAATTGCTCTAAAACGAGATTGACCAGCTCTAACTAAAGCAGCATCATATTTCATTCCTTCTTTTAAATATTTATTAAATTTACCGATTAAAACCAACCCGTCATTTACCATAATTCCTATTAAAGCAATGATTCCTAAAAAGGATAAAATACCGATTGGAAAATTATGGAAATAATGTCCCCAAATAACACCAATCATACTAAAAGGAATCATAACAATTAACAATATTGGTTGGCTATAAGACCTAAATGTAAACGCAATAACAATATAAATAAGCAGTAAAATAATTGGTCCAACAACACCTAAAGAATCTGTGGTTTTTTTAGCCTGTCTGTTTTGCCCTTCATATAATGGAGATACTGTTGGATATTTTGACAAGATCTCTGGCATTATTCTCGTTTTAATATCCTCTAAAATAACTGTAGCACTAGTTTCTACATCTTTTAAATCTGATGAAATTTGTATTTCTCTTTTCCCTTTTAGGTGATTTATGGCAATATCTCCTCTTTCTATGGTATAATTTGCAATTTCAGAAAACGGTATTCTGGTTCCGTTTGGAGCTACAATGCGCATATCATCTAAATTCTTTATAGAAGATCTGTCTTTTTTACTATAACGTACCCAAACTTTTATTTCATCTTGTCCACGTTGAAAACGTTGAGCTTGAAATCCGAAAAAACCATATCTAATTTGCGCCATAATAGTTTGCAAATTCAATCCTAATAAATAAGCATTGTCTTTTAAAGTGATTTTTATTTCTTTAATTCCAGCAGGATCATTGTCTGTAACATCTTTTAAAAGCTGATTGTTTTCTAACGCTTGTTTTAACTCTTGTTTGGCTGCTTTTAACTCTTTTATATTATTTCCTAAAAGAGAAACAGCAACAGGTCTTCCGCCAAAATTACCACCAGAACCAAAAATTAAACTCTCAACTCCATATACTTTTCCTACTTTTTCTCTAATAGAGTTTGTTATTTGAGGTGATGAAAAATCTCTAGATTCACCAGGTAATAAATTTACCGTTAATGTAGCGTTTGCACTTCCAGGACCAATTCTTTTAATTACATTTTGCACAACTTGCTCATTACCAGATTGTTTTTTTGTAAATTCTGTATTTGTTAACCAAACTTTTTCTTCGATAAAAGAAATGATAGAATCTGTAATTTTCTCGTTTGTACCTTGTGGCATATTTAACGTAATCTGAATTCTATCGCTGGCAATTCTTGGAAAAAATGAAGTTTTAACAATACCCGCATCTATTGCTAATTTGCTAAAAATTAAAACGGCAATAGGAATTGAAAATGCAAATATTTTATTTTTTAAAGAAAATTTTAAAAACGGAACATAATAATTATCTCTTAATTTTGAGAGTGCAACATCTGCAATTTTGTTTACTTTATTAAAAAAAGCATCTACTGCATTTTTCTCTTTACCATTTTCTAATCTTTTTCTATCTAAAGCTTTAGAATGGGCAATATGAGCAGGTAAAATGATTAAAGCTTCTATTAAAGAAACACTTAGTGTTAATAGTACAATTGTAGAAACTTCGCCAAAGAAACTTCCTATTCTACCATCCACAAAAAAGAAGGTTGAAAAAGCAATAATCGTTGTTAAAATTGCTGATACAATTGGTGGAATTACTTCCATTGTTCCATCAATAGCAGCTTGGATTTTCGATTTTCCTAAATCGTAATAATGATGATAAATATTTTCTCCTATCACAATTCCATCATCTACCAAAATACCAATAACAATAATCATCCCAAAGAGCGATAAAACATTAATGGTAACACTAAACTGAGCTGCAAAAATAAACATCCCAAAAAATGCAATTGGCAACCCAAAAGCAACCCAAATTGCCAAACGTAGGTTTAAAAATAATGCTAAAAAAAACAACACTAATAAAATACCAACCATCCCATTTTCTATCAATAATTTTGTTCTTCCTTCTAAAGTGATTGAAGAATCACTAGAAACATTTAATTGTACATTTTGTTGTTCTTGATTAAATTGATGAATGTACTCTTTAATTTTATCTGCGGATGAAATTAAGTCTTCACTATTGGTGTTGCTTACAGTAATATTAATGGCTAAATTACCATTGTAGTACAATCTATCTGGGTTTTCTGACCAAATATCTTTTACAACAGCAACATCTTTTAATCGAATAATGGTTCCATTGGGTTGTGTTCTAACAATTAAATTTTGCAGTTCTACACCGTAATATGAACGATTGTTAGCTCTAATTAAATAATCTTCTTGAGGCGTTTTTATATTACCTCCTGTAATTAATAAATTAGAGTTTCTAATGGCAGTTGCAATTTCTGCAAAAGACAAATTATAAGCTCTTAGCTCGTTTTCTCTAACTGCAATTTCAATTTCTTCATCAGGAAAACCAGAGAGTGCCACTTGCGAAATACCTTCTATACCTCTTATATCATTTTCTACTTTTCTGGCATATTGTTTTAAAGATGTAAGCGATACATTTTCTCCACTAACCGTAAAACTAATAGTGGGTCTAATACTTTCTACTTTTGCAATTACAGGAGGTTCCATACCAGAAGGAAAAGACGGAACTCTATCTACCGCATTTTTTACATCCGATAAAACAACATCAATATTTTTTCCTTTTTCTATCTCTACATTTACACTTGCAGCATTTTCTCTAGAAATAGATGTAACTCTTTCTACACCCACAATTCCTTTTAAATTATCTTCTATTTTTAGTACAACACCTTCTTCCATTTCTGTTGGCGAAGCTCCAGGATATACTAAATTAATTCTAATTAATTGTGAATCTACCAAAGGAAAAAAGGACGATTTCATACTTAAAGCTCCAACTAAACCAAAGGCTAAAAAAGCAAAAATGATAACATTTACAGCTACATGATATTTTATAAAATAAGAAATGATTTTTTTCATAGCCTATTGCTGTTTATTGATTTTTACAATCATTCCATCAAAAGCACCAGGAAGAAGTTGTGTTAAAATTTTGTCGTTATTGTTTAAACCTTTAATAACCACTGTTTCTGAACCAAAATAAACCGGATTTACCTTTACCAAACTTAAAACACTATCATTTTTAACCGTGTAAACAGCTTTATTAGCTACCAATAATTTTCTAGAAATTTCAATAGCTTCTGTTTCTGATTTTGCTATTAAATTCGCTTCTAAAAACATTCCTTCTTTTAAATCTGGATGTTGTACATCTATATACGCTTTTATGGTTTGAGAAATTTGATCTACCTTACCATTTACACGAACAACTTTACCTTTATAACTTTTTGTTTTTTCTGAATTAGAAAGCGATACAGAATTACCCACTTTTAATAAATCTGCAAATTCTGAATTTATAGAAACTTCCATTTCATAAACTCTTGGATCAATAAATTCGCCCAATTTTTGCCCTGCTCTAACTAAGGTTCCTGGGCTTACTAACGCTTCTGTTAAAATACCTGAAAATGGCGCTCTAATTTGATGTTTTGAAAAACGAACTTCTAAATTCTTAACATTGTAATAGACTGTTAAAATACCTCTACCGCTTATAAAATATTTTTCTTTATCTGAAGAAAATTTAGGCAATTTTGGAGTCGGCTTATTTATCTCAAACGCTTTTAAATAGCTTTCCCATTTTTTAAATTCTGTTGGATAATCTAAACGTAAATCTGGTAAAATTGCAGTAATTAGGTTGTATAAATTACTTTTTTGAGATTGTAAACTCGCAGTAAACTCATCGCTATTAATACTTAATAAAGTTTCTCCTTTCGTATAATTTGTTCCTGCTTTAAATAATTTTCTAGACGGTTTTAAAACTCCTTGAACTTCAGAAAAAATTGCAATTTTGTTTTTAGCCATTAAGTTACCGCTTGCAGATAAAATAATAGGAATTTCTTTGTTTTCAATATTTTCTACAAATACTGTTTTTATTTGTTTTTTAAATTTTGGTCTCGGTTTTTGATTTTTTTCAATTAAATATTTTCCTAAAAAGATGGCTCCAACAATAGTTAAAACACCAAGAATAGCGAGTATTGTATTTCTCATAATTGTTTAAAATGATTCAATTTTAGTATTAAAGTTTGATTGTATTTTTTTTAATGTATTTATAATTTGTTCTTTTTCTTCTTTAGAAATACTTTGTTCGATATCTGTTATCATTTTTTTAATTACAGGATTGGCTTTCAGAAAGGTAGCTTTTCCAAAAGAAGTTAAATACACATTATTTACACGTTTATCTTTTATACTCTGTTTTCTTTGGATGTAATTTTTTCTTTCCATTTTAGAGAGTAACCGTGTTAAAGAAGATTTATTTCTTAAAGTTAAAAAAGCTAATTCATTCTGATTTAATCCATCCTTATCATGCAATTTTTTTAAGACAATCATTTGCTCTTTGGTTAAATCTAATTGGTTTTCTTTTAATGATTCTTGCAAAAAAAAATCTAAAACTTTTACTGTTTTGCCTAACCAAGGACCTATTGAGTTTTCAAAATCTATGTATGTTTCTTTACTTTTCACAAAGCAAATATATATTAAAAACTTCAATTAGTTGCACATGCAACTAATTGAAGTTTTCTAAAAAAAATGACTTAAAATGATAAAAATCTTAGTTAGTTATCTTACAACTAACTAAGATTTAATTGAGGGGGATAGAATTAGGTCTTTAAATTCTTGTTACAAAACTTATTGTTTAAAAAACTTCTTAGTAATGACATTCTCTCCATCTTTAAAACGAATTAAATAAGTTCCAGCTTGTAATCTACCTACATCAATAGTGTCTCTATTAAGAGTACCTTTTAAAACTGTTTGACCTAATAGATTATTTACTTCATAAGAAATTACATTTCTAGACTCGTAAAAATTAACATAAAGATAGCTACCTTTAACAGGATTTGGATGTAGCAAAAAGCTATTGTCTTCTATATTATTATGATTATTTAGAACTGCTATGTTATTTTCTTTACTAGGAGATTTAGACCCAGAATTTTGAATATTTACAGTATAATCTTCAACTTCACCGTAAGTAAACGTCTCACAAGGCGATGGGTTAGCATTATATTTCATAGATACACGCATTCTTGTAGCACCATTAGTTGCACTTGACAGAACTGTAAAACTACCGTTTACTGGTGTGTTTCTTGTTCTTAATTTGGACCATACTTTTTCGCCTGAGTCATTAAAATCACCGTCCAAATTATAGTCTATCCAAACAGCATATGCTTCTCTGTAACTTGGACCTGGCCATATTGGAGTCACAGTAATTGTATATTGACTACCTTTTATCAAAGTTGTTGAAATACTCGTGAAATCTGAATACACCTGACTATTAGAGGCATTGTTAATTGTATTTAATTGAACACTGCCAATATAATCTTCACTTGCATTATTACTAGCAGATGCACAATAATTTACTTGATTAACTAAAGTAGTAACATTAATACTATTACTACTAGCTGAAACATTATTAGCCGCATCTTTAGCTTTAATACTAAACGCATAAGCGGTATTGGCTGTTAACCCCGCAACTTGATAAGTAGTTGAAGTAACAGCAGTAATTAGCGTAGAACCTTGGTATACATCGTAACCTGTAACTGCTAAGTTATCTGTTGATGCATTCCAAGATAAATCAACAGTAGTTTGTGTAATATTTGAACTCCCTAAATTACTTGGAACTGTTGGTGCAGTAGTATCTGGTGTTGTAATATTTACTACATTACTGGCAGGAGAAACGTTGTTAGAATTATCTTTGGCTTTTATGCTAAAAGCATATGCCGTATCAACCGTTAAACCTGTTACTTGATAAGATGTTGTGCTAACATTTGCAATAACCGTAGAACCTCTGTAAACATCATAATTTGTTGCTCCTGCACTTGCAGACCACGATAAATCCGTAGTGGTTTCTGTGGTGTTATTGGCTACAAAGTTTTGAGGTGCAGGAATTGAAATGTTTTTTGTAAAACTCTCTTCAACTGGCAATCCATCATTAGTAGTAAATTCAATAACTGTGCTAGAGGCATTATTGCTAATAATAGCAATGTTAGCATTTGGGTTTTGTAAAGACCAATCGCCATTAACTGTTATACGGATTTTCTTTTCAACCCCTGGGCTGAACGATCTCGAAGTATATCCAATATCTGGATTTGATACCGCCATAGTAAACTGGTCTACCGCTGCATTAGTCTCATACATAATGAGTCCTGATTTATCTACATTTGAGACAAGACCAGAGTTAGAGATTGCTACATTATCTGTAAATACACTGTACCCCCAAGTTTTTTTGGCAATATGTTCTATAATATGGGCACTGGCATTTTTTTGATGTACCGTATAAGGTTTGTTACCACCAGAAATTGCTGTTCCTAATGCTAACATTGCTGATGTGTTTGTGTTTGGCAATACCATATACTCATAACCCTCGTTACTAGGATTGGTACCGTGGTTAATATACCCTATTGAATAACTCCCTGTTGGGTTTCCTGAAACATTTTGATCCGTTTGATTTTGACTGGGCACCTGTTGGTTACCATTCCAAACATTAAGATCGCCGCCACCAGAAACAATATAAAACCCTGTATTGTATTTACTAATTACCCAGTTATCGGTAGCATCTGTATAACTCGCTGTACCGTTTTGAGTGGCATTGTTTACAATAACATTGTTGCTGTTATTATTTTTTCTTTGGTATAATGTGGTAACTGTAGGATTGGTAGCATCATTATTATTAATATCTGATGCTAAACAAACGATAATGTCATCAAAAGTAAAGGTTGACTTTTTAAAGGTAAACGTCGCATTGTGGTTGTTAGAGCTATGTGTGGTACCCCAACCCAAACCTTCTTTTTCTTTAAAATCCATCGCAAAAATACCCGAGGTGCCGTGTATGGCCTTTAAGGTTTCACTATTTTTATTTTTAAAAGCCAGAGCCCCAGCAAAACGTTTATCTTGAAGCTCGTCAATTCTACCGCGTTCGGCATGCAGCTTATCCCAAGGCAGCACTATAGTCGTCGCCCCAGGGTTGTAGTTCCAGTTCCAGGTGTTAACATCGTAGCCATTATCTGCTAAAGTTCCGGGGTAAATAATTTCTAATGTTCCATAAGATTGGTAACGCCCATACCTGTTTTGAGAGGTGTATATTTCACTTCCCCACATATTGTTAGAAAAACCTTTGCTTACTGCTACCCAATGATCTTTTCTAAAAACATTTAAATGACTATGATTTACTTGAAAAGCGCCTTCTTGATCTGTTAAAGGTGTAACAGAATTGTAATTAAATTCTGGATCTACACCATAAATTCTATTGTATAAACCCGCAAGAATTGGATCTGCAGTTGAAATACCTAAAATAGTTTTACCAGCTAAAGCTATTTTTTTTAAACTATATTTAGAAATCTGATGTTTTCTAAAATGAGGATTTCTTCCTGAAGTTGCTAATGCTTGTACTTTAGCATCATTTGCTTGTATATGTTGTAAATAAACAGCATCTCTAAACACTTTATAATTGCTTTGATCAACTTGAAAACTTGTACCATCTAAATAAGATAACAAATTCCCTGCAGAACTGAATGCTATCATGTAACCATTATATGCTGTCCAATGATGAAAACCTGAACCATCTTTTTTAATTCCGTCTGTGGTTCCTACTGTGTTAGAAAAAAATCTATTTAAAAATCGTTTATAACCTCTCATATATCTATATCGTTCATCGGCAGTATCGTACCACAAAGCATAGGCTAGCATCGCATCAGAAATATTATAAATTAAATCTGTATCAATGGTTCCGTTTGCGGATTGATAAGCAGCATCGTAATTAGCTACCCAAAAGTGAGCAAAATCACCAGAGTGCTTATAAAGTGTATATTCAAATAAATCTTTAACTTTTTTAGGGAGATGATCTTTTAGCAACGAAGCAGGTCTTGCAAAATTACGATAAGCGTATTTTTGTAAATCTAAGTTTAAGTTACCTGAACAAAACTCTTTAGATACCCACCAAACTGTGTTTTTCGCTTTTTCTTTGATGTTTGCGTCTGAAGGATTAAACTTTAAATGTTGAGCAAAGGTTTTTAAAAATGAAACCGCGTTAAATGTGCTAATGGCATCTCCAGAAATCACATCATTGGTAACACTTATATTTAAAGCATTGTATACCGCTTCGGCTGAAGATAAATCACCTGCAGAAGGGGCACTTGTACCAAGATATTCATCTGAAAAACGAACAACTGCTGTGGTAATCTCATTTTCTATTGTAGCATTTGATGCTATTAAACTTAAATCTGGCGTTACCGTAAACGGGCATGTGTTATTCTCAAGTGAAATAAACGTGTTATTTAAAGATAAGTTATCAATAACAAAATTACGCGCAGTATGCCCATTATCGGTTCTAACGTATCTCACCTGAAATGTGTCTCCTACATCTGAAGCCACAGCAGTATAATTAATAGTAGTAAGCACAGGTGCTGAACTACTGTTAGAAATTGAAAAAGGTGACGAAGCTGCTAGTACCGTATTATCCGTTGTGTTAACCAACTCTACTTTTAGGCTCACGTATGACGAACTACGGTTATAAACATAAGTTTTAATGTTTAGTACTTCGTTAAGAGTCATACTACCTCCAAAGGTGCAGCTAGCACCTTGCCCAATTACCGCAGATTGTCCATCTACATAAAGGGCGCCGTCTCCTACGCCATCTGTATTATCGGCATCATCGGTGACTATACTTAAAGTAACATCGCCTATTTTTGCCCAATTGGGGCCATTTGTTGAAGTTTGAGCAAAAGAAACTGTAGAAACTAAACATATAATAAAAACTTGATAAATTTTTCTCATATTTTTTAAGATTATAATAAAAGCATTATGCTTAAATTTGGTTAAGGGAATAATTAAGTTGCTTCTAAGTTATAATAAATCAAAATAAAACTAAGGAGTCTCCTGTTCTAATTAAAGGGGGTAACTGTCCAATATTTAATAAAGTTTAAACGAAAAACTTTGTGGATAGGCTTTCTATATATTCTAATTTTAAAAACTCTTTTTTTTTATGCATCTTTATATTTCTAAAAAATCTAAATGTCATCTAATAAAAGAATATCAAGAGCATTTAAAAACGCAAAAAGAATCTGTTTTAATCAAGATTCTAAATTTGTGTTTTTTAGTGATTCTCATAGAGGAGATAATGGTTTTGCTGATGATTTTGCCCATAATAGAAATATGTTTAAACATGCCTTAGAGCATTATTACAATCATAATTTTACCTATATTGAATTAGGTGATGGTGATGAACTTTGGGAAAACAGAAATTTTTCAACCATTTTTAAAGCCAACAAACATATTTATTTGTGGTTTAAAAAATTTCATTCTGAAAATAAATTACATTTTATTTGGGGTAATCACGATATGAAATATAAATACCCTGCAACAATTCGTAAGAATTTACACTATTATTACGACTCTGTTACAGACACCAAAAAAGAATTATTAATTGGCGCATCTTTCTCTGAAGCCATTGTTTTAGAAGATGAAAATACAGCAAAAAAAATATTTTTATTGCACGGACATCAAGCAGATTGGTTTAATTATGTTTTTTGGAGATTTAGTAGTTTTTTGGTAAAAGTATTATGGAAACCTCTTCAAATTTTAGGTTTTTCAGATCCAACAAGTCCTGCACAAAATTTTAAAGAACGTATAAAAGTAGAATATAAATTGGAAAAATGGATACAAGAAAACAATAATCAAATGATGATTACTGGCCATACACACAGGCCGCGTTTTCCTGCTAAAAATGAAATCCCTTTTTTTAACGATGGTAGCTGTGTGCATCCTAGATCTATTACCGGTATAGAAATCGAAAATTATGAAATAACACTTATAAAATGGCACATTGTTACAAATGAAAATGGTACTATGCAAATTAAAAGAACCATATTAGAAGGACCAGAAAACTTAACACACTATATTAATTAATTTGATTTTTTGTACCAACACAAATAATGCGTTATTTTTTTCTTCTGTTGATGATATTTCAGAAGAAACTTGGCAATCTCTACAATGTGAAAACAACATATATTTTAATAGAGATTTTTTAAAATCGATTGAAAAAAATCACTCAAATATTAAATTTTCTTATATTATTTTGGTTAATAAAAACAATAAACCAACAACTTTAGCTTGTATTCAAATTATAGATTTTTTTATAGACGGAATTAGAAATGATTTAGAATTATTAATAAGAAAACTAAAAAATATTGGTAGAAAACTACACATAATTCCCAATAAAAAACCTTTAAGAATTTTAATTTGTGGTAATACTTTTGTGAGTGGAGAATATGGACTTTTCATCAAAGAAAATCAAGATAAAAAGAGTATTATAAAAGAATTAGCAAAAGCAATTTTGCATTTTGTAAACACAAATAAGAAATTAAAAATTGATGCTTTATTGCTAAAAGATTTCGAAAACGAATCGCTTTTTATTACGGATGAATTAAAAGACAATAAATATCATCCTTTTTTAGTAGAACCCAATATGATGCTAAAAATTGATAAAAACTGGCAAACTTTTGATGATTATTTGACTGCAATGAAAACCAAGTTTAGAGTAAAAGCTAGAAAATCTTTTAAGCAAAGTGCCAATATTAGAATAGAAGAAGTTACGCTAAAAAACATAGAAAATCAATTGCCAAAAATGACGGCTCTTTACAAAAAAGTAGCAGAAAATGCAGCTTTTAATTTAGGCGATTTTAACTTAAAGACATACAAAGATTTAAAAGAAAAATTAGGCGAAAATTACATTTTAAAAACCTATTGGTTAAACAATAAAATTGTAGGTTTTATATCTGGAGTTATCAATCAAAATTCTTTAGACGCACACTTTGTAGGTATTGACTATCAACTAAATAGAGAATATGCAATTTATCAAAGAATGTTATATGACTACATAGAAATTGGCATTCATAAAAAAATAAAAACCATTAATTTTGGTAGAACCGCAAGCGAAATTAAAAGCTCAGTTGGTGCGGTTCCTCAAGATTTAACAATGTATCTTCGTCATAAAAAAAGGATTACAAACAGAATTTTAAAGTTATTTTTGCAAAGAGTGCAACCAACTCCTTTTCAACAAAAGTTTCCTTTTAAAAAACTAGAAATGGCAAATGAAAAATAGCAAAGAACTTATAGAACTTCTAAATTTAAAAGATTTAGGTAAAAATAATTTTAGCGGCAATAGCGTTACTATTGGTAGTGCACACGTTTTTGGCGGACAAGTTTTAGCGCAAGCAGTAAATGCAGCTTATAAAACAATACCAGAAACTCGATTTTTACATTCTTTGCATTCGTATTTTTTAGAAGCCGGAGATTTAACAATTCCTATAAATTATCACGTAGCTGAAATGCGTAATGGAGGTAGTTTTTCTACAAGAAGAGTTACAGCAAGTCAGCAAGGTAAAACTATTTTTATTTTGGCAGCTTCATTTCATAAAAAGGAAGAAGGTTTTGAGCATCAAACAAAAATAGAACAAGGTATAAAACAACCTGAAGAATTGTTAAGTTGGGATGATATGCTAGCGCAATTTGGTGATTTTTTACCAAAATCTATGAAGTATTTCTTAAGTATAGAAAGACCTATAGAGTTTAAACCTGTTCAAATTCCAAACCCGTTACAACCAGAAGATTTACCTCCCATAGAAAAAGTTTGGTTTCGTTTAAAAGGAGAAAAACAAGACTTAGATTATAGAACCAAACAAGAAATTCTTACTTATATTTCTGATTATAATGTGTTAAATGCTGCTTTTAATCCGAATGCAAGTAAGTACAATTTTGGCAATACACAAACGGCTAGTTTAGATCATTCTATGTGGTTTTTTAGAGATTTTAATTTTGATGATTGGATGCTTTTTTCTGCGGAATCTCCAAATGCTTTTGGGGCAAGAGGTTTAGCTAAAGGAAATATTTTTACAAGAAATGGTAAATTAGTTGCTTCTTTTGCACAAGAAGGATTGTTAAGACCTAAAGACAGTAAGCAGTAAGCAGTAAGCAGTAAGCAGTAAGCAGTAAGCAGTAAGCAGTAAGCAGTAAGCAGTAAGCAAATTTAAAAAAACAGATTTCAATGAATCCAATAATGTATATTTTAACCACCAATGGTTTGCTCTTTTTATTAAGTATTATTTTTTGGAAATTTCCACCAAAAAAAATTAATAATTGGTATGGATATAGAACTCCAAAATCGATGCAAAATCAAAAAATATGGGATTTTGCTAACACCATTTTCTCTAAAAATTTGTTAATCTATGCAGGAATTTCTTTTTTAGGGGGGTTACTTTTTGCAAATTTTGCCCCCAAAGAACTCACGTGGCAACCAATGGCTTTAGTCTTACTTTCTGTTTTGGTAAGTATTATAAAAACAGAAAAATCTTTGTCTGATAATTTTACAGATGAAGGAAAAAAGAAGTAAATTAAAGATTTCTAATTAAAAATACTTTGTTCTATTTGGTATTTAAAATTTTTTATTGGGGCGATTCCTAAAATAGCAACAACAAAAAGTGGCAATTTAATTCATTCAGAATAGGCAATTTTATCAATAAAGATACTTAAAAATTAGCCACAAAAGAAACCGATAAATTTCTACCAGGAGCAGAAACTCCAGAAGCAAACTCTATATAATGTTCATCAAAAAGATTGTCTAATCTTGCTTGTACAGAGAAATTATCATTCACAGAATAGTTTCCATTTATGCCAACTGTCATCCAACTTGGCGAGCCATAATATTTATTTACATAATTGGTTTTATTTTCATCAACTATAGTGGCATCTACTATTGGCGTTAAATCATGATTGTCTATGCCTTCTGTAAAATTAAAATCTTCAATCTCTTTTTTACTATTGAATCTTACAGCTGCTCCTAACTCAATTTTATTCTTTTTATAGTTGATTTCGAACTGACCAAACAAAGGCGGAATAGATGACATTGGCTCATTAGAATCATAGGTTCTTCCTTTTGTATAGGTAATAAAACCTGAGGTATTTATAATGTTAGACACCTTACCTAAATAATTAAGTGTGTATCCTAAAATATAGGCGGTTCCTTTATTTTGATTAGAAACTGCATTGCCTTCTTCTCCGTCAAAAAGTTGTTTTGTTTTGTTTCCTTTATCATCTAAAACAAAATCTCTTTGAATATATTTATCTAATAAAGTGTAATACAAATTGGCTCCAAATCTAAACTTTTTATCGTTAAAATATTTTTGAATTCCTATTTCTGCATTGTAAGCAAACTCTGGTTTTACAGTAATATTTGGCACAGTTACATTGCCACTTTTTTCTCTAACTCTACCCACGTCATCTATATTTGGAGAACGAAAACCTGATGATAAAACACTATTTATTTGCCAATTTTTACTAGGTCTGTACACATAACCAATGGTTGCTGTTACTGCAGAATGATTTGCGCTAATATCATTATCTGGCAATTTTATAAATGTTTCATCTATCCATTTTGCGTTTAGGTTTGTGTTTGTAAAACGGATTCCAGAATTTAAGGTAGATTTACTACTAACATCTTGCCTGTAATCTACATAAACTGCAGAACTTAAGTAATTACTGCCTCCATCTGGATAACGCGATTGCACAGAAAAATCACTAGAAAAACCATCAATTTTATTGTTGACGATATTTAATTTTTTTCCGTAAGAATTAGAAGTAACATCATTATAAGCAAACTCAAAACCATAAGATAAATTTCTAGTTTTATCTGTAGTTAATGGTACAGAAAAATCTCCATTCACACTAAAAACATTTACAGATTCTTTTCTGTAAGAGCGTTTTAATTTTCCAAATTTACGTTGAATTCTACTTTCTTTTATATTTTGATATGCAACAGTAATAGCGCCACTTTCTAACCAATTTTTATTTGGGTTGATTAGCAATTGAGAAGAAATTAACAATCTGTTTTGAGGTCCGTAAAACCATTCTGCAAATTTTAATTTCCCTTTTTTTAACTCTGTTAACCTGTCAAAACGAGGAATATCTGAAGACGTAGAATATTGTAAATTGATTTTTAAATCGGTATTTTTAGAAAGAGGAACATAAAATTTCTGTAACACATCTGTTTGATTGTAACCCGTATTTTTTAACAATTCTGTATCTGAGTTTAAAGTGGGGGTTTCCTTATAATTTCCATTCAAATTTTCTGAATAATAAAACACTTTTCCCCAATCTTTAAAACCGTGGTTTCTGTTTGAGCCAGCTTTTAAATCGCCAAAATCACTATACGAAATACTCGTAAAAGAAGCCCAATTTTTAAACCTTAATTCTGCAGAAACATTGGTTGTTATTTCTTGATTTACTGAAGAAAACCTAGAAAACAACTGGCTTTTCACCTCTTTATTTTCTGACAATTTAGGTGTTTTTGTATAATAATGAATTACGCCACCCAAAGCATCTGAACCATAAATTACTGATGATGGTCCAAAAACAACTTCGGTTTTGTCTAACATATTTGGGGCAACACTTATAGAATTTTGCAAATGTCCTTTTCTATAAATTGCATTGTTCATTCTTACGCCATCAACCACCAATAAAACACGGTTAGATTCCATTCCTCTAATTACAGGGCTTCCGCCTCCAAATTGCGATTTTTGAACTTTAATTCCTGGAATTGTTGCCAACAAATCTGCTGATGTTTGAGGCGATACTTTTTGAATATCTTTAGTAGACAAAACAGCTATTTGTTCTGCAATTCTTTTTGCTTTTGCATCCTTTTTAAAAACCGATAAAACCACCTCATCTAATTGCTCAGAATGCTTTGTTAGGTAAACCAGAAAATTTCTTTTTTGTAAAGTAGATTTTTTGATTTTTAATAACGCATAAGAAATATGAGAAAAAACAATGATTTCGTTTTTTTTAAATGAAGAAACATCTACAAAACCTTTGCCATTAGATGATAAATTTACAGATAAAGACTCGTTATAAACAGTAACATTTTTAACTGTTTTACCCGTTTGTTTGTCTAATATTTTTACTTTTTGAGAAAAAGTGGTAAAACTAATTAAAAAAACGAATGCTAAAATTATATGTTTCATCAACTAAAAACGGTTTCTAAAATTTGTAACGATTTTGGTTTTTTAAAACCGTCCAAATGTAATTCAAAATATCGAATTATTATTTTTAAAACGGTTTGTCTTTCTTGTTTGCTAAAAGACACTTTTTCTATACTATCAAAATTTATGCCTAACAGCTTTTTAAATTGATAAAAATGATTTCCTGAAATTACATTTTTTTGAGAAGTTAGATTTGTAAAGCTCCCTTCTAATAAATGAAACCCTATTGTTTCTCTTTCTGACAAGTCTGGATAAAAACCCAGAAATCGAGTTAAATTCAATAAAAATAATAAGTGAAAATTTGCAATTTTATCGTGTAAATCTAACCAAATAAACCCTGTTTCTAAGTAATCGAAAAGGGCTTTGTTTTTTTCTTCTTCTTTTATAGCGTGCGCTAAAACTTCAGATAAAAACAACACAACAGACTGTTTTACAATATCTTTATAAATTGTTTTATACGGATAAGAAACTTGAACTTCTTTTATAGAATTTAAAGAACCTTTATGACTATGATTGGCAACAATTCTTAGTTGCGAAAGTGGTTGAAAATAAGCCACTTTTATGCCTCCTTTTTTAGCTTTTAAAACCCCTTTTATTAGATACGCTTTTATTCCTTCTTCTTCAGTAAAACATTTTACAATTAAACTAGAATCGCTATATTTAAGTGAGTTTAAAACAATTGCTTTGGTAGTTACAACTGCCATTTTAATTTACAATTGCAATTTTTGTAACCGCATTTTCTGAGGCATCATCATTAGATAACAAAACAATATATACACCAGATGCAACTTTTTTGCCTGCTAAGTTTTTTTTGTTCCAAACTACTTTACCACCTTGTAATTCTTGCCCTTCTACAACATTGGTTTCATAAACTAAATTACCAGCTACGTCTAAGATTTTAACATTGGTTCCTTTTGGCAAATGTGTTCCGTTTCTACCATCTATGGTTACAGTTTCGTGATTTTTTAATGCCGGATTTGGATATGCATATACATTTGCTAAAACATCTCCAAAAGGTGCCACTTTGCTATTGTAAGCAACAATTCCTTTATCAGTAGCAAAATAGACTTTACCAGTAGTATTATCTACCGTTATTTTAACAATTCTGTTTGATGGTAAAGGAGAGTTTTGTTTACTAAAATTAGCGATGGTTTTTTGTCCGCTAGGATTTGTATAAATTACCCCTCCATTATCTGTACCAAACCATTTATTATCTGCGCCATCAACAACAATAGAATTAATAGTTTGATCTCCTAAAAGTCTTTCTCCAAAACCATTTTCATCGCCATTAATTACAACTGGTTTTGCATTTGGTGTCTTATCATTAAAAACACCAGAACCATTGTTGTAAACTACCAAGCCAGATTTTGTGCCAATCCAAACTCTATTATTATCGTCTACAGCTACAGTTCTTACATTTAAATCTGGCAAATTACCAGCATTTGGTGTTGCAATTAAAGCCTTTTTTCTATTTCCGTTTTCATTAAAAGCATACACGCCATTTCTTCTAGAGCCATACCAAAGGGTATTGTTTCTATCTATAACTATTTCACTTAATCCAAAAGCATCACTTGTTTCTACAGGTCTCATATCAAAACTAGACCATTGACTATCAACAGAAAGCTTTTTTAACTCTTTGCCTAAACCAATATTTGTAATCCAAATATTACCATTAGAATCGAAAACGGAGCTTGTAACTCTTATAGTTACTCTGTTAGGAATATCTGCAACTATATCTTCTAACGGACTATTTAGATGATTATAAAAAGTTTTTACTTTGTTGTTTTCTACAACTAACAAACCTCCTGTTGACACACTATTAATATCATTTGTATCTCCTAAAGAACTGATAACAATTCTATTTTCATTTTGTGGATCTATAGAAATATGACTTAAATCTGAAAACGGGAAATTCGGATCAGGTTTTGGGCTAAACCAGTTTTTTCCGTTAAAATGACTATAATTTTGTATATTATTATTAGGTCCATAAGTACTTGTATATCCACCATAAACAACCCATAAATTATTATTTTGTGCAGTAATAGAAAAAGCATCATTATTTAATGGTCCTTCTGGATGTATTTCTTTGTATTTAGTTGGAAAATTTTCTTTTGCTGATAGAATTCCAAACTCTTTTGTTGCTAAATATGCTGTATTGCTTTCAAAAAAAACAGTATTTAAAGTATAGTTAAAATCTGCTGTTGTAGAAAATTGTAAAACCTCATTTAAACCTACATCTAATATTTTTACAGAATTATTTAAAGCAACAGAAAGGTGCGTGTTAGAAGATTTTATTCCTTTTATATCTTGTAAAAAGTTTTTAACTTCAGTAATAGTATTTCTATTAATACGATATAATTTTGTTGCTTCAACCACTAATAATTGATTATTAAACGTTAGAATTTCTGTAAATTTCTGACTAGAAAAATTTTGTTTCCAATTATTAAAATCTATTAAAGCATTGCTAGAAGCATTTGCTGTAAAAATTCCTTTTTCTGTAGCTGCTATTATATTTCCGTTAAAAATTGTTGTTTTATTTATTTTAACAGCACTCGATTTATCTCCTATAAAAAAAGTATCTCCAAATTCTAATTTTTCAATATCATATTCAACAATAGCAAAGGGTGTTGCTAAATACAACTTGTTATTAAGTTTAGAAATATGGTTGATACTCTTTTCTCCTGATTGATTAAAATTTACAATGTCTGATGAAATTGTAATGGTACCATCATCATCTACAACTTCTACCAAACCATTTTTATAACCAATTATTAATCGTTTAAAAGTAGTGTCATAAAAAATTGAAGAAGTAGTTTCGCCAGACAAACCTTGCACCGAAGATACTTTACTAATTTCCTCGGTATTAATGTTATAAGTAAAAATTGCATTGTCTGCTAAGGCATAAATAGTATTGTCTACTTTTACAAAATCTTTTATATTGTTGTAAGAATAGAAATCTTCCCAAGAATCGCTATAATCTGTTTGAGCGTAGAAAACGATACTAAAAAAGAAAAAATAGATTGAAAAGCGTTTTTTCATTATATAATTTTAATAACTCAAAGATATTTATTTATTGTTATAATAACGATAAAACAACTTACATTAGTACAAAAATCAAAACAGAATTTATGAGTATTGAAATAGAAAGAAAGTTTTTGGTTACAAATAACGATTTTATCAAACAAAGTTTTGAAAAAAAACAGATAAAACAAGGGTTTTTAAATTCTGATAAAAACCGAGTTGTAAGAATTAGAATTACTGATAATAAAGCTTTTATAACGGTTAAAGGCAAATCTAATTCTGCCGGAACTACAAGATTTGAATGGGAAAAAGAAATTGATAAAAATGACGCTGAACAATTGCTTTTATTATGCGAACCTTCAGTAATAGAAAAAACAAGATATTTAGTAAAAGTTAGTAATCATCTATTTGAAGTAGATGTATTTTGTGGCAACAATAATGGGTTAATTATAGCAGAAGTAGAATTACAATCTGAAACAGAAATTTTTAAAAAACCTAACTGGTTAGGGAAAGAAGTTACTGGTATTGTAAAATACTATAATTCAATGATTAGCAAACACCCATATAAAAATTGGACATAAAAAAACCTCGAACAAAAGTTCGAGGAAATTTAATAAACCTACCCCCTAAATAAGATTTATAATACTCAGTAATTTAACCTAGGCCAAATCTACTAAGTGCTACAAAAGTAATTTTTTTTTATGAATTTGACAAATATCATATTTTATTTTAGTGAAAAAAATTAAAAGTACTCTTAAAACCCTCATTCTTTGGGATATAAACACTTTTCTACAAAAAATAGATTGCCAAAAAGTGGCTCAAACTTCCTAATAAAACAAACAGATGAAATGTTGCGTGATTGTAAGGCAATTTTTTAATAGAATATAAAATGGCTCCTATTGTATAAAAAACTCCTCCAGCTATTAAAAAATTTAATTCTTGGCTGCTCAAAGCATTTATTAGTGGTTTCAGAAAAAACATAACTTGCCAGCCCATAAGTAAATACATTGCTGTAGAAATTTTATCGTATTTACCTGTAAAAAATAATTTTAGTATAATGCCTACTAATGCAAAAATCCAAACAAAAATAAACATATACCAACCTAATTTAGAGTTTAATGCCACTAAGCAAAAAGGGGTGTAACTACCAGCTATTAAAACATAAATAGCAGAATGATCAAAAATATTTAAACGCCTTCTTTTCTTTGGGTTTTTAGCTGCGTGATAAAATGTAGAAGCTGCATACAAAACAATTAAGCTTAGCCCATAAATTACAAGGCTAATTGGTTTCCAAAAACCAGAATATTCTAAAGATTTTATCAACAAAAAAGGAAAAGCGATTATACTTAAAAACAATCCAAAACCGTGAGTTACAATATTTAACCTTTCTTCTTTTTTGCTATAAAGGTGATTTAATTTCTCGCTCATTATTGGGTCTATTTGTATCTTTCATATAAGGTTTATCGTTTAACAATTCGTTGTATACTAAACTAAAAATTTCTTCTTTTAATTTAGTTTTATCTTCATTTGTTAAACCTTTTGTGTTTATAAATTTAAATTGTTTTACTCTAAAAATTCCTGGGCGTCCTTTAAAAAAATTCCAAGAAAACAAACGCTTTGCATCATAATAAACTTGTGTTACAATTTCCATTTGATATTCTATAGCCAAACTAAAAGCTCCGTTTGTAAATGGCGCTAAAACTACATTTTCAGTTGGCACCAATCCTTCAGGAAAAATGGCAATGCTTAAACCAGTATCTAATCTTTTTTTAATTCGAGTATAAACTTCTTTTCTACTTTTAGGATCATTTCTATCTACCATAACTACAGCCTTTTTATAGAAAAATCCAAAAATTGGTAACTTTACCAATTCTTTTTTTCCAACAAATAACATTGGATTTTTATTTATTGCAATCATAATCCAAGGGTCTAATAAAGACGCGTGATTTGCAATAAACATATAACTTTTTTTAGGGTCTGGTTTTTGTTTTTTATCAATTTTTAACCTGAACCCCATTCCGTAGATTAAAAAAAACGACCAACCTCTCATTAGTTTCCAAAAAGAATTGTAATACTTTTCGTCTGATAATAACACCAGTAAAAAAGGAACCATTAATAAAATGGAAATAATCATCAGAAAATAAAACCAAAGTCGCCAAATAAAACGAATGGGAAAAAGTAAATATTTCATAAGTGCGAATGTAGTAATATTCTTTTGTTTGATTATTTTTGTGCTATCAAAATAAGATAAATGTCTAGAATTTTAACAGGAGTACAAAGTACAGGAACACCACATTTAGGAAATTTATTAGGAGCCATTTTACCAGCCATAGAAATGGCAAATAACCCTAAAAATGAAGCCTTTTTGTTTATTGCAGATATGCATTCTTTAACGCAAATTAAAGATGGAAATGAGTTAAGAGAAAACACTTATAGTACAGCTGCTACTTGGCTGGCTTGTGGTTTAGACATTAATAAAACGGTGTTTTATAGACAGAGTGATATACCTCAAGTAACAGAATTATCTTGGTATTTGAGTTGCTTTTTTCCTTATCAACGATTAACATTAGCACATAGTTTTAAGGATAAAGCCGATAGATTAGCAGACGTAAATTCTGGTTTGTTTACTTACCCAATGTTAATGGCTGCAGATATTTTATTGTATGATGCCGAAATTGTACCTGTTGGTAAAGATCAATTACAACATTTAGAAATTACGCGCGATGTTGCCAATAGATTTAACAATATAGTAGGTGAAACATTAGTTGCCCCTGATGCAAAAATACAAGAACATACAAAATTAGTTCCAGGAACTGATGGTGAAAAAATGAGTAAATCTAGAGATAATATCATCAATATTTTCTTGACTGATAAAAAGTTGCGTAAGCAAATAATGCGTATTAAAACAGATAGTAAAGCTTTAGAAAAACCTAAAAACCCAGATACTGATACTATTTTTGCTTTGTACAAATTGTTAGCTTCTGATGCTCAAATTGCAGAAATGAGAGCAAATTACGAAGGTGGTAATTATGGTTATGGACACGCAAAACAAGCTTTATATGAATTAATTATTGATAAATTTGCAACGGTTAGAGAGCGCTATCATCATTTTATGGAAAATAAAAACGAGATTGATAACGCTCTAAATATTGGTGCCAAAAAAGCAACAATTATTGCGAATGATGTTTTAAAAAGAGTCAGGGAAAAAATAGGCTACTAATACCATTTCTTATTTAAAATGGCAGAACTACTTTTTTATTGATAAAAAGCCCTGTCTTTTAGACTACCGCCAAAAGCGCTACCGTCTAGACACAAATATTTTTTATCTTTTAGATTTTTAAAGAACGATTGATAAAAGAAACCCAAGTATACACTGTATTACATCTGTCACAAGAATAAGCTTTAGTGCCAGGAATTAATTTAGCAAACGTGCTTCTTTTGGTTCTGTGCCTAGACACAGACTTGCAGTTTGGACAGGCTTTCATAATTGGGGAACGATTTGTTTAACCTTTGCAAGGTACTAAAAATCAACTAAATAAAAAACAGGTGTAAATACTGGTTTTAAATATTCTTATTCGTATTTTTAATAGCTTGTTCATTCTTCCAATCTATCCATTTTTGCCCTTTAATTCTTCTCATTAAATTATCAACAGTTCTCATAACAAAAACATTGTATATTGCTTTTGATAGATTTTTAGGCTTACGTGCTATTGCTCTTAAACTCATAGAAAAACCAGGTGTTATATAACGCATATAGTGCCAGTAACCTTCTGGCATATATAATACATTTCCGTGTTCTAATTCAGTAACAAAACCTTTGGCTTTTTTTAAAGCTGGCCATTTTTTTAAATCTGGATTATTAAAATCGATATCTTCTCTAGTAATTAAAGAATGTGGAATTTTATACAAAAATTCATTTTGCTTTTGATCAAACAAAATACATTTCTTTTTTCCTTCAAAATGAAAGTGAAAAATATTAGCCAAATCAATATCATAATGCATAAATGTGTAAGAATCTCTACCTCCAAAAAATAACATTGGTAATCCTTTCATTAATCGTAAACCAAAATCTGGATAAGTAAAATCGTTCTGTAAAACAGGAACTTCTTTTAAAATATTCCACAAAAAAATTCTGAATTTTGTAGGTTCTCGCTTTAACAAATCTACATATTCAGACATTTTCATTTTAGAATGAGGCTCGTTAAAACCGTCTTTATAATCAACAGGTCTATCATCATATAAAGGCACAATTTTATCACCAGCAACTTCTTTCATATACTCTAAATTCCATTTAGAATACGCAGGCCAATCTTCAATAAAATGTTCTATAACCACAGGTTTTTGTGGCTTAAAATAGTTTTTAATAAAATCTTTTTTGGTAATTGTTTTTACTCTTTCTATTTGAGTTAAGTTTAAACCCATTTTTCAAAATTTTAAAATACAAAGTTAAAAAATCGTTGCAAAAAAGATAGCTTAAAAAAAGAAAAACCATCATTTTAAAATGATGGTTTATATAAAAATTTAATACTTTTATTTTACGCTTTTACAGCTTTCCCTTTTTGTTTAGCTGCTTCATTTCTATCAATTTTATGGTCAGGGCGCGTCCATTTTGGTTTTTCGCCTAAATCTTTATATTGAGAATCTTTTGCTTCTACAGTTTGCGGTTGTACCTTTTTTGTAAATGGTTTTTGAGGTTTCATACCCAAAACAGCAAACATTTCCATATCTTCATTTACATCAGGATTTGGAGTTGTTAATAATTTATCTCCTGCAAAAATAGAATTTGCTCCAGCAAAGAAACACAAAGCTTGCCCTTCTTTACTCATTTGTGTTCTACCTGCAGATAACCTTACTTGTGTTTCTGGCATTACAATTCTAGTGGTTGCCACCATTCTAATCATATCCCAAATTTCAACAGGTTTTTCATCTTCTAACGGTGTTCCTTCTACAGCAACTAAAGCATTGATTGGTGTAGATTCTGGTTGCGGATTTAAAGTGGATAATGCCACTAACATTCCTGCTCTGTCTTCAGCAGATTCTCCCATCCCAATAATTCCGCCAGAACAAACTGTTACATTTGTTTTTCTAACATTGTCAATGGTATCTAATCTATCTTGATAACCACGAGTAGAAATTACTTCTTTATAATATTCTTCGGATGAATCTAAATTATGATTATACGCATATAAACCCGCTTCTGCTAAACGTTTTGCCTGATTTTCAGTTACCATTCCTAAAGTACAGCAAACTTCCATATCCAACTTGTTGATACCTCTTACCATTTCTAAAACTTGGTCAAATTCTGGTCCGTCTTTTACATTTCTCCAAGCAGCTCCCATACAAACTCTAGAGCTCCCACTTTCTTTGGCGCGTAAAGCTTGCGCTTTTACTTGGTTTACAGACATTAAATCATTTCCTTCAATATCAGTGTGGTACCGTGCAGCTTGCGGACAATAGCCACAATCTTCAGAACATCCTCCTGTTTTTATTGACAATAATGTTGATACTTGAACAACATTGGGGTCGTGTTGTTTTCTGTGGATAGTTGCTGCTTGATACAGCAATTCCATTAATGGTTTGTTATATATTTCTAGAATTTCTTCTTTGGTCCAGTTATGTCTTATTTTGCTCATAAAAATCGAGTTGTTTTGATAGGTCAAAAATAATCTATTTTATATTGAAAAACTTATCAAAAATGGTATAAAATTTTACGGGTTCTTCTAAATACGGATTGTGCCCACTATTTTCGAACATCACGAATTTAGCTTGTGGCATAAATTTTTTGTATTGTACTGCAAATTCTGGAGTTGAAACGCCATCATATCTACCCGCAACAATTAAGGTTTTTGCAGTTACATCTTTTAATTTTTTTCTATAATCTTGATTTATCATACTACCAGAAACATCGAAATCACCATCGCTACCAATAATGGTTACATATACATCATTTGCCCAAGCTCTGTGTTTATATTTAGGTGAATTTTGTTTTAGTTTTGTATCGTGATAATAAATGTATTTCGTAGGAAAACTACCATAAATTTTTTGATGTTCTTTATCGCTAGAAACATATCCTAAAGCTCTTATAGAATCTACTTTTTGCCATTTTTCTGGGAAATGAGTTTTAGCATAATGGTTGTAACTATCGCAGTTTGCTTGCCACATTGCACCAGAATGAAATCCATTAATTAAGACCATTTTATCAACATTATTCTTATATTTTATTGCATAAGCTTGTGCAGGAACGGTTCCGTAAGAATGACCCACTAAAGAGATTTTATCAAACTTTAATAATTTTCTAAGTTTTTCAATCAATTTAACATCATTTTCAACTGAATATTCAGATTTATCTTTAGCATTATCGCTTTTACCACGACCCAACCAATCAAAAAATACAACTGTATTTGTTTTGTAATAATGCCCAAAATTGCCTTGCATATAATCGTGAGAGTTTCCTGGTCCACCAGGCAAAAAGAATATTGGATCTCCTTTTCCTAAAACTTCAACATTTATTTTATAACCATCAATGATGTATGTTTTTGATTCAAATTTGTCGAAAATATTTGGATCTTGTTGCGCAAAAGCACTAAAAACAAACAGGAAAACTAAGTTTAATAGAACATATTTATTTTTCATAATTATATATTTATAAAGTAAAAGTAATAAATAAAAAAATCCACTAGTTGTTAAATTAGTGGATTTTTGCTTTATAGTATTCTTTTCTTAATCTTTCTTAGGGTTATTCCCCTTAACATCTTCTACAATATCTGCAGAAATTTCTTTTCCTTTTAAATAATCTGGCAATTGCATACCAGCCATATTAAACATTTCTTGTAAAGGCGGAACCGCTTTGTACATTCCAGAAATAAAGTTAGAGGTTGATGATTTACCATCTTTTCCTCCGCCATTTTCCCAAACAGTAACTTTATCAATTTTAATATTTTTAATTGCCTCTGCTTGTGTTTTTACCAATTCTGGTAACTTATCAGCAATTAATAAAAGTGCTGCATTTTGAGAATCATTACCTGCTGCTTTTACAATTTGATCTAAACCTGCTGCTTGTTTTGTTAAAACTTCGTATAAACCTTTTGCTTCAGCTTGGGCTTTTAAGAAAATAGCATCAGCTTCACCTTTTGCAATTCTTCTAATGTTTTCTGCTTCTGCTTCTGCATCAATTTCAACTTTTCTTTTATCTATTTCTGCAGGAACAATAACATCTGCAACTTGAGAAGAACGTTCTCTTTCTGCTCTGGCTAATTCTGCTTCTTTTTCAGCAGCATACGATTCTTGTAATGCTTTTGCAGATTGCACTTTTTCTGATGCAATGGCAACTCTTTCTGCTTCTGCTTCTCTTTGTCTACGCAAAGAGTCTGAATTTGCCACTGCAATTTTTGCAGTATTTTCTCCATCTACAGCCTGTGCATTTGCTGCTGCAACCTGTGTTCTTTCATCTTGTACAGCATTGGCCTCACCAATAGAACCATCTCTATTTTTTTCTGCAACCGATTTTCTTGCTGCGTTAATGGCGTGTGCTGCAGCTTCTTTTCCAAGAGCTTCTATATAACCAGATTCATCAACAATATCTGTAATATTTACGTTGATAAGTTTTAAACCTACTTTCTTTAATTCGGATTCTACTGATTTAGAAATGTTGGTTAAAAATTTATCTCTATCAGAATTTATTTCTTCAATATCCATAGATGCAACTACCAAACGTAACTGACCAAAAATAATTTCTTGCGCTAATTCTTGAATTTCATTTTGCCCTAAACCCAATAATCTTTCTGCTGCATTTTGCATAATTCCTGGTTCTGTAGAAATACCAATTGTAAATCTACTTGGTACATTTACTCTAATATTTTGTTTAGAAAGTGCGTTTACCAAATTTACTTCTATAGAAATTGGTGTTAAATCTAAGAATTCGTAATCTTGAATTACAGGAAAAATAAATGCGGCTCCACCGTGAATACATTTGGCAGATTCACCTCCACCCACTTTACCATACACTACTAAAATTCTGTCTGACGGACATCTTTTGTAGCGTTTTATCATAGCAACTATCAGTATAAAAATAAATAGAATTGCAATTCCGATTCCTACTAAACCCGCAAATGGGCTACTTTGTAATGTTATAAAATTTAGCATAGTAATTTTTTAATTTTGAGGTTCTATAATTAATATTCCGTTGTTTGTTACTTCAATCACTTTTACCACATTTCCTTGTGTTAAGTCTTTATCAAAGTCTGTTAAAGCGTCTAATTCTCTGAGAGATCCTTGTACTTTTACTTGTACTTTTCCAATCTTAGAACGATTTGCACCCACAGTTAAATACACTTCTCCTATAGAGTTTAATGCATTTTGCATTTTTAAAGTTCCGCTAGAAGTTAGTTTGCTGATATAATAAAACATTGCTGCCATTACAAACATCATTGCCAAACCACAAAGAAGTGAAATAATAATCGTAGTCAATTTAGAATTTCCAGCATCAATACTTGCAATTCCGCTCCAACCAAAAATGGTAAAAAAAGCAACTAAGTTCTTCAATGTAAAAAACTGAAATCCAGCGCCAGTATCTGCATCTATTTCTGCATCAACATCGCCAATATCATCTGCATCTGCGCCCACAAAAGTGCTAATTAATACAAATAAAAAAATAAGTGTAGAAATCCCTGTAATTATCCAATACGTTTTTTGAAAAGACGATAATTCTTGAAACCATTCCATCATAACAGTTAGTTTTAAAAGTGATTAAATATAAAGATTTTTGACTGAATAAAGTGACTTATTTTGTCAATAAAACAGAAACTGCATTTCCGCCAAAACCAACAGCATTCACCAAAATTTTTTTAAGTTGATTTGGTTGACTTTGCTTTTTAGCAAAAGGAACAGTAATTACTTTTTGATGTTGCAACATTAACAATGCTAATTCTAGACTTAACATTCCTGAAGCTCCAAAAGTATGTCCGAGTTTCCACTTATTAGTAGTTAGAAAAGGTGTTTTGTTACAAAATATTTTAGAAATTGCATTTATTTCTGAGATATCTCCTTTTACAGTTCCTGGAGCGTGCATAACAATTACATCAACTTCATCAGGAGAAATTTCTCCTAAAGCCATTTTCATTGATTTCTGAAAGCAGATCGCATCAGCAGAAATAGAAGTGTTGTGTTTTAAAACCTCAGTTGCAAAACCAATTCCTACAATGGTTGCCAAAGCATTTGCTACAATTCCTTTTTCTAAACAAACTGCTGATGCGCCTTCGCCCAAAACCATTGTGTTTTTTGTTTTGTTTAAATCTAATGATTTGCAGGGAAAAAATTCACTTGTCATTTTGAGCGCAGTAGAGAAATCTTTTTCAGTTTGATGAGATTCTTCGTCAAGCTCAGAATAACATTTAGCGTACACTTTTAACGCTTGCATTTGCGCAATAGTAAAGTCAGTTAAGGCTGCTTCACTTCCTCCTACCAAAAATTTACTAGACATTCCTGCATTTATCCAGGCAACGCCATTTAATAAAGAATGTAGTGCTGTAGAACAAGTTATTGAATGCGATATTTCTGGACCAGATGTTTGCAAATCGTGCGCCACCCAAGAAGAAATATTTCCTAAAGTAGTGGTTGGAGAACTTAAAGTGGATGATTTTTGAGTTTCTAAAAACTCTTTATGGTATTTTTCAAAAAGTGATGTTGCACCTCTTGAAGAACCAAAATTAACTCCAAATTTTTCTGCTGATTCCCATTTTGTCCTTTTAATTGCTGCTCTAGAAACATGGATTGCAAACAAAACAGAATCGTCTAAGCTTTTATATTTTGAATCTGAATTTCTTAAATCTGCTATTTTTTTTTGATTTTTTTTTGAGAGTTGACCTACATAAACAGGTTTTCCATTCACCTTTTTTTTTGATAAAAAGTGTTTATCTAATAAATAGTTTTTCCAAATTTCTTTTGGAGAACTTCCTAATGCAGAAATGGATGAAAATGATGTTATTGAGATTGGTTCTATCATATTAAAGAGTTACTCAAAACCCCAAAGGTTTTAAAAACCTTTGGGGTTTAAATACGACTACAAAGATAGTTTTTCTACTTGAAATCTCATAGGTTTTAAAAAACTGAACGCCCTAAACAATCTCTAAAGATTCTTCTATGGTTTTATATACTTTCTGCAATTGCTTGTTTGTAATTACATAAGGAGCTAAAATATAAATTGTATTTCCTAACGGACGTAAACAAACTCCATTTTCCATAAAAAAGTTGAATAATTGATAGCGTAAATCTCCATAGCGTTCCATTTCTATGTTTAAATCTAAAGCATAAATAACACCTAATTGACGCGTTTCTTTAACCTTTGGATGCTTTTTAATTCTATCATTAAACTCTTGATGAGACTTTGTTATTCGTTTAATACTCTCTTGAACTTCTTCTGAATTTAACAACTCAATTCCTGCCAAAGCAGCTGTACAAGCCACTGGATTTGCAGAATAGGTATGTCCATGAAAAAAACCTTTGCCAATATCATCACTTAAAAAAGCATTATATACTTTTTGCGCACAACTTGTAATTGCCATAGGAACCAAACCTGCGGTTAACGATTTAGACAAGCAAATAATATCTGGTTGATTTTCTAAATATTCAGAAGCAAAGTTTTTACCCGTTTTTCCAAAACCAGTCATTACTTCGTCTGCAATACATAATACATTGTGTTCTCTAGCTATTTGTAATAATTCATCTAATAAATTGCCATCAAACATTTTCATTGCAGCAGCTCCTTGCACTAAAGGTTCGTATATAAAAGCAGCAACTTTTTGAGTAGAAACTAATTTAATAAATTGCTTTTTTACAGAATTAAAATTTTGTTTTGTCGGAACTTGAATTCGAGAAACATCAATAAAAAAATCTTCAAAAGGACCATTGTAAACCGATAATCCAGAAACCGACATTGCTCCAAAAGTATCGCCATGAAAACCGCCTTCTAAAGCAACTATTTTACCTCTTTTTTCTCCTTGATTAAAATGATATTGTAAAGCCATTTTAATAGCAATATCAACAGAAGTTGAACCATTATCAGAAAAGAAAATTTTCTTTTGATTTTCAGGAAGAATTCTTATCAATTTTTCTGATAATTCTATAGCGGGTTTATGTGTAAATCCTGCAAATACAACATGATCTAATTGTTGCATTTGGCTGTAAACTTTATTGGTAATATATTCATTACAATGTCCGTACATACAAGTATACCAAGAAGCAATTCCATCTATATATTCATTTCCTTTATCATCAAACAATAAAGCTCCTTTTGCTTTTGTTATTGCTAAATGATTTGGATGTAATTTATGTTGTGTTAGCGGATGCCAAAGGTGTTTTTTATCTCTTTCTTGTAGTGTCATTATTTTACAACTAAAACTTCATTAATATTTGTGGTAAATTTAGGTGATAAACGCTCTTGACGCATTTTCCAAGTACGTTTTAAATCTTGATTTGCCAACTTAATTTTATCTGCTTTAAACTTTTTATTCAAACCATCTATTGCAGCCATTAAAGGTTTGTGTTTTGGATTTTCGTGCACGAACAAATTAAGTTGAAAATTATCATTTGGCACCAAACCCGCAACAATAACTCCGGCTCTTTTGTATTTAATTCCAGTTTTAAAAATCGTTTTCACACCTGCTACAGCAGCATTAGAAATGGTTAATGTAGAATCTGTTGGGTATGAAAAAACAACGGTTTTACTTTCTCTGTGTTGTTGTGCATCTTTTTTATGTCTATCACTAGAAAGCTGTACAATTAACAAATGACAACTCAATTTCTGAACACGTAATTTCTCTGCACAACTTGCTGCAAATGTAGAAATCCGTTCTTTAATATTATTGATATCTGAATAGGTATATTCGAAGCTACGTGTTGTTGCAATCATTTTTTTTGATGAAACCTCTTCTAACGGAATTTTAGAAATGCCTTGTAAATCTTTTTGTAGTAGCCATTCTACAATCGAAAAATTTTTTAAAACCCAATCGCTTGGAATTTGTGTAAAATCATACGCGGTTACACATCCTTTGGCTTGCAATCGTTTTTTTAAACGACGCCCAATTCCCCAAACATTGCCAATTTTTGTCCATTTTAAAGCTTTTATTCTTTTTTCATCAGAATCTATTACGCAAATTCCTTTAGATTGTTGAATGTTAGAGCGTGCTATTTTATTAGCAACTTTACTCAATGCTTTTGTAGGCGCAATGCCTACGCAAGTAGGTATTCCTGTCCATTTTAAAATTCTACTTCTAATTTTTGTTGCGTATTCAGAAAGGTTATAATTTTCAAATCCTTTTAATTCTAAAAAAGATTCATCAATAGAATAGATTTCTATATCTGGAGAAAAACCTTTTAAAATATTCATTACTCTTGCGCTCATATCTCCATATAATGGATAATTAGAAGACAAAACCGTAATATTATTTTGTTTGCAAAAAGCTTCCCATTTAAAAATTGGCGCACCAAAAGGCAATTCTAATTTCTTGGCTTCATCGCTCATAGAAATAACACAACCATCATTATTGCTTAAAATAGCAACTGGTTTTCCTTGCAAATTCGGATTAAAAACCCGCTCGCAAGATGTATAAAAATTATTACAATCTACCAATGCAAACATAGGGGTAAAGGTATATAATTTTGCTATTTTTGTGTTGATGAAATTGCCAAAGAAGTTAACAAATAAATTAAAAGCGCGTGAAGAAACCAATTCTTTACGAAGTTTAAAAGCGCCTTCTAATTTGGTAGATTTCTCATCAAATGATTATCTTGGATTTGCAAAATCTGAAACTATTTTTGATAAAACACATCAATTTTTAGTTGATAAAAACAGCAAACAAAATGGTGCCACTGGCAGTAGATTATTGTCTGGAAATCATTTTTTATATGATGAAGTCGAAGAATTTTTAAGCGAGTTTCATCAATCTGAATCTGCAACAATTTTTAACTCTGGTTATGATGCCAATATTGGCTTTTTTTCATCCATCCCACAGCGTGGGGATGTTATTTTATATGACGAATTTATTCATGCATCTATAAGAGATGGCATACAATTAAGCAATGCAAAATCGTTTAAATTTAGGCATAATGATTTGGAGAATTTACAACGTATGGTTGAGCGCAGTCGAAACCTAATTCAAGGAGAAGTTTATGTAGTTACAGAATCTGTTTTTTCTATGGATGGAGATACTCCTAATCTAACAAGAATAGTAGAAATTTGCAAAAAACAAAACGCTTTTTTAGTTGTTGATGAAGCGCATGCTGTTGGTGTTTTTAAAACAGGATTAGTGCAAAAATTAAATTTACAAAATGCCATTTTTGCAAGAGTTATTCCGTTTGGAAAAGCATTGGGCTGTCATGGAGCAGCCGTTTTAGGAAGCAAAGATTTACAACAATATTTAGTGAATTTTGCACGAAGTTTTATTTATACAACAGGTTTGTCTCCTCATTCTTTGGTAACGATTCAAACTGCTTATCAACAACTTAATGTCTGTTCGAGTGAATTTGAGAAGAATGAACAAATTTGTATCGAGAACCCTCAAAATAAACTCCAACAAAACATTCATCACTTCATAGAAGAAACAAAACGATTAAATTTTCCAATTTTTCCCTTTTGGGAAATGTCTGAAAGACAATGGGGCTTTATTAAAAGTAATTCTGCTATTCATTGTTGTGTGATTTCTGGTAATGAAAAAGTGAAATTAATTTCTAAAAAACTACAAGAAAAAGGTTTTGAAGTAAAAGCTATTTTATCGCCCACAATTACTAAAGGGAAAGAGCGTTTACGCTTTTGTTTGCATAGTTATAACTCAAAAAAAGAAATTAGCGAAGTTTTAAATTTACTTGCTAGTTTTGTAAAATAAACATCCGCATTTATGAATGACAATTTTAAAATATTAGCTGTTTTTGAATATTCTACTGAAGCACACGTTACAAAATCTAAACTAGATTCTGAAGGTTTAAAAACAATGTTGATGGATGAAAAAACGATTGACACAGATCCGTTAGTAAGCAATGCTATTGGCGGTGTAAAATTATTGGTTCATAAAAATGACTTTGAAAAAGCTGCAGAAATCTATAATGAAATCCGTACTTATCAAAAGGATAAAAATGGAAATGATTTTTCTTGCCCTAAATGTAATTCTAATAAAATTTTAGTAGCTCCTGCTCACAGAAAAAATATTTTTTATATGCTTTTTCCTTTTTTTGAAGCAAGAAAATTAATCTGTAACGATTGTAAAACAATCTTTAAATGAAAAAATATTTTATCACAGGAATTTCTACCGAAGTTGGCAAAACAATAGCTGCTGCAATTATTACTGAAGCTTTAGAAGCAGATTATTGGAAACCTATACAAGCAGGTGAGCTAGACAATTCTGATACACATAAAGTTGAGCGTTTAATTTCTAATTCTACATCTGTTTTTTATCCAAACTCGTATGCATTAAAAACGCCTATGAGTCCGCACGCAGCAGCAGCAATAGATGGAATTACCATCAATTTAAAAAACATACAAGAGCCAAAAACTAAAAATCATTTGGTTATAGAAGGTGCTGGCGGATTGTTAGTTCCGTTAAATAATTCTAATACTATTTTAGATATTATTCAACCAGATTACAAAGTTATTGTGGTTTCTCGTCATTATTTAGGAAGCATTAATCATACACTTTTAACTGTAAATTTATTAAAAGAAAAAGGTTTTGATGTTGCTATTATTTTTTCTGGTGATGAACATAAAACCACAGAAACTATCATCAAAAAAATGACTAATGTAAATGTGATTGGTAGAATTGATGAAGAACCTTATTTTGATAAAAATGTTATCAAAGAATATGCGCAAAAATTTAAAGAAAAGTTATAATTTGCAAATAATTAAAACAATCATAATGAAATATTTTACACTTTCTTTTTTAACTTTAATACTTCTTTTAACAAGTTGTAAAGAATCAGAAAAGACAAAGTCTACAAAAGAAAAAGTTTCTACAGAAAGCTTAATAACCTCTAACACACATCAAATTAAAGTCATTGAAAAAATAGCTGCTGGAGCATATATTTACCTTAAAGTTTTAGAAAAAAACAAAAAATATTGGATGGCTGTACCTAATAAACAAATAGAAATAGGAGCTACTTATTATTATGATGGAGGAATGGAAATGAGACAATTTGAAAGCAAAAGTTTAAAACGAACTTTTGATAAGGTTATTTTTGCCCAAGGAATTAGAGAAACAAAAGATGCTATTAAAAAAGCTAAAAAAAGAATTGTAAATAAAGGAGAATCAAAAGTAGTTGGTGTTAAAAAAGCTGCTAACGGAATAAGAATTGCTGAGCTTTTTAACAATCCAAAAGCGTATCAAAACAAAGAAGTTATTATCAAAGGACAAGTTGTAAAAGTAAATAATGGCATTATGGGTGTTAATTTTATCCATTTACAAGACGGAACCAAAGGAAATGGTCAATTTGATGTTACCATTACAAGTGATAAGAAATTTAAAGTTGATGAAATTGTTACTATAAAAGGAACTGTTGTATTAAACAAAGACTTTGGAGCTGGTTATTCTTATGATGTTCTTATTGAAAAAGCAGTTATTCTATAAAAAAGTTATAATTTACAGAAATGGAAACATCTAAAACACTTACTTTTTTTACGCCAAAAGCTTCATCAGGAAATGGTGCTATTTTAGTAGATACAGGAATTTCTGCTGGGTTTCCATCGCCTGCAGATGATTTTAGAGAAACTAGAATTTCTTTAGACGATGAATTAATTACTAATAAAGACGCTACTTTTTTTGCCAAAGTTAAAGGACAATCTATGATTGATGCTGGTTTAGATGATAACGATTTATTAGTTATTGATAGAAGTTTAGAACCTGCAAACAATAAAATTGCTGTTTGTTTTTTAGACGGAGAATTTACAGTAAAACGTTTACGTGTAGAGAAAAACGAAGTTTGGCTACAACCAGAAAATCCTAATTATCCTATAATAAACATCACAGAAGAAAACGATTTTGTTATTTGGGGAATTGTTACAAACGTTATCAAAAAAGTATAAATACTTTCTTTAAAATATATCATCAAAAAAAAACAATTTATTAACTTATTTAAAATTAAAAACTATGGAAAACCATTTCGAAAACAAAACTTTATTAATAGAATCCACAGATGAAGTTCGTGTAGAATTTTACAAAAAAACATATGCACACGTTGCTGGAGGCGTTTTGTTATTTATCATTTTTGAATACTTTTTACTTAAAAGTTCTATGATAGTAGAGTTTATGATGTCTATGCTACAAGGCTGGCGTTGGCTAGTAATGTTAGGTGGTTTTATGTTAGTTACTAGTTATGCAGAAAGCACAATTATGAAAACTGCAGATAAAAATATACAATATATGGCATATGCATTATATGTTTTTGCACAAGCAATTATTTTTGTACCACTTTTATACATTGCAATGGCTTATACCGAAAGTGCAGATTTAGTACAACAAGCAGCAGTGGTTACTATAGGTTTGTTTGCAGGGATTTCCACTATTGTATTTTTTACTAAAAAAGATTTTTCATTTTTAAGAGCTGGCTTAACTGTTGGGTTTTTTATAGCTATAGGTTTAATAATTGCGGGTTCTTTATTTGGTTTTGATTTAGGTTTGTGGTTTTCTGTAGCTATGTGTGTATTAGCTGGGGGTTCTATTTTATACCAAACTTCTAACTTGATTCATAAATACGGAACAGAAGATTACATACCAGCATCTTTAGGTTTATTTGCTTCCTTAATGTTATTATTTTGGTACGTTTTACAAATATTTATGTCTAGAGATTAAGAGATAAGAGTAGTATATTTTACTCAGACCTCACAGGTTTTTAAAAACCTGTGAGGTCTTTTTTTAATTAATTATTATTGAATTAAAATGTTTTATTATTGTTTTTCAATAAATTTTTATATATTTGTAATGTTAAAATAATACGAATTATGAAAACGTATAATTTAAAAATATTTGGGAAGTATTCTTTATCTTCATTATTACTAGTAGTCTTTATTGTTTATTTAGTATTTATTATAATAACATTAATAGAAATGTTAGTAATTAATGATTCATTTTATTTAGAATACGATAAATGGGCTTCATTTAAATTAAATCTTTTATTCGCTTTTCCTTTATTAATATTTTTACCCATTCTAATATTAATTTTCAATATTTTTAATACAGAAAATATTTTCTCAAAAAGAGTAATTTTATATTTAAACCTGTTTACAGTTTTTTGTTTTTTATTACCAATACTTAAGTTTGGTTTTAGTTTCCTACTTTTCGGAAAAAATATGATTCTTGGTGGTTATAATTTAGTGCTTTATATATTTCTTGGGGTTTTCTCAATTTTTGTTTCTTCAATATTTAAAAGAGCCTATAAAATTAAACAAGAAAACGATTTAACCATATAATATGGCAATCATTGTAAATTTAGATGTAATGCTTGCCAAACGTAAAATGCGGAGTAAAGAATTGGCAGAAATTATTGGTATAACTACAGCAAACTTATCCATATTAAAATCGGGTAAAGCAAAAGCAGTTCGTTTTTCTACATTAGAAGCTATTTGCAAAGCTTTAGATTGTCAACCAGCAGATATTTTAGAATATAGAGAAGATTAATTCAAATTTCGTTTTTCAATAAAAAAACGCTTTAAAAGTTGAGAACATTCATTTTCTAAAATTCCTCCAACAATTTTTGTCTTTGGATGCAAAGTAGTTTTTAAGTTGATAAAACCACGTTCTGGTTCAGAAGCTCCATAAACAATTTTACCAATTTGTGTCCAATAACTAGCTCCTGCACACATTTGGCAAGGTTCTAACGTAACATACAACACACAATTTTTTAAATATTTTCCGCCTAAAAAATCGGCAGCAGCAGTAAAAGCTTGCATTTCTGCATGCGCAGTTACATCGTTTAAAGTTTCTGTTAAATTATACGCTCTTGCAATAATTTGATCTTTAAAAACGATAATTGCGCCCACAGGAACTTCGCCTTTATCAAAAGCATTTTCTGCTTCTTGCAAAGCTTTTTTCATAAAATAACTATCGTTAAAAAGTTGTATCATTTTTTAAGAAAATAAAAATCAATATTACAAAAAGTTAAATTGTATTTTTGTCTTAGAATGAAAAACTTGTTAGACAACATATCAAATCCATCAGATTTAAGGAAATTAAATCCAGAGCAATTGCCTCAATTGGCAAAAGAATTAAGGGAATTTATTATTGATATTGTTGCCACAAAAGAAGGTCATTTAGGCGCAAGTTTAGGCGTTGTAGAATTGACTATTGCACTCCATTATTTGTTTGATACTCCCAATGATTTATTAATTTGGGATGTTGGGCATCAAGCTTATGGTCATAAAATTTTAACTGGTAGAAAAGATGTTTTTCATACCAACAGACAATTTGGTGGAATTGCAGGTTTTCCTTCAAGAAAAGAAAGTAAATTTGATGCTTTTGGAGTTGGACATTCATCTACTTCTATTTCTGCTGCTTTAGGAATGGCAATTGCATCTAACTTAAAAGGTGAAACCGAAAAACAACATATTGCAGTTATAGGTGATGCTTCTATTGCAAGCGGAATGGCGTTTGAAGCGTTAAATCATGCAGGTGTTACTGAGGCTAATTTACTCATCATTTTAAACGATAACGCGATTGGAATTGATCCTTCAGTTGGAGCTTTAAAAGAATATTTAACAAAGGTTAAAAACGATAAAAAACTAGCGGCTCAAAACAATATTATAAAAGCCTTAAATTTTGATTATTCTGGTCCTATTGATGGTCATAATTTACCAAAAATATTATCAGAATTAGAACGATTAAAATCTGTTAAAGGTCCTAAGTTTTTACATATAATTACCACAAAAGGAAAAGGTTTACAAAAGGCAGAAGAAGACCAAGTAACGTATCATGCTCCTGGGAAATTTGATAAAATTTCTGGAGAAAGAGAAAAAAAAGAGAAGAGCGTTTACACAAAATATCAAGATGTTTTTGGTGAAACTATTGTAGAATTAGCCAATAAAAATGATAAAATTGTTGGTATCACTCCTGCAATGTTAACAGGAAGTTCGCTAAAATTTATGCTAGAAAAATATCCTGAAAGAACTTTTGATGTTGGCATAGCAGAACAACATGCTGTTACTTTGGCAGCGGGTATGGCAACTCAAGGATTGATTCCTTTTTGCAATATTTATTCAACTTTTTTACAACGTGCTTACGACCAAGTTATTCATGATGTTGCTTTGCAAAACTTACCTGTAATTTTTTGTTTAGACAGAGCTGGTTTAGTGGGCGAAGATGGCGCAACACATCATGGTGTTTTTGATTTGGCTTACTTACGTTGTATTCCTAATTTAATTCTTTTTGCACCAAGAAATGAAATTGAACTTCGAAACATTCTTTACACTGCTCAATTAGGATTAAAAAACCCAATAGCAATTCGTTATCCTAGAGGAACTGGAAATATAATTGATTGGAAACAACCGTTTAAAAAAATAGAAATAGGTAAAGGAATTTGCTTGCAAGAAGGAAAATCTACAGCAATTTTATCTATAGGAACCATTACAAAAAATGTATCTGAAGCTTTAAAAATGATTGATAATAAAAATGATTTTTCTCACTATGATATGCGTTTTGTTAAACCTTTAGATGAAGATTTATTACATAGAATTTTTGCAAAGCATCAGACAATATTTACTATTGAAGACGGAACAATTAAAGGCGGTTTTGGAAGTGCTATTTTAGAGTTTGCCTCAGAAAACAACTATCAAAATATAATTAATGTATTAGGTATTCCTGATGAGTTTATTGAATATGGATCTGTTTATGAACTTCAAAAAAGTATCGATATAGATGTAAACTCTATCAAAATTACTTTATAAAGGCAGTATATTCAAAAAACTGCTTTGCGATTTTTATATATCAGTAATTACTCTACAATCAGCGTAAAAGGTATACTGTATTTTACACCTACAGGTTTACCTCTTTGTCTACCTGGTTTCATTTTAGGCAACTGTTTCATTACCTTAATAACTTCACTTTTAATTTTTGGGTGTGGAGCTCTTGCATTTACGTTAACAATATTTCCATTTTTATCAATTTTAAAACCAATAAATACTCTTTTTTTACCTGGATCTAATCCTAATTCATTTGGTAAATCTGCATCAAATTTTCTTGAAAAGTGTTTTTGTACCATTTTACTAAAACATTTTTTTAGAGCTGCTTTGTTTCCTTTACATCCAGGAAAAACAGGTACATCTTCAATAATCATAAAACTTACATCTTCAACAACTTCTTCTACTTCTTCTACCTCTTCAATTTCTTCAACTTCTACAGCTTCAGTTTCATCTGTTTCTGTAGATTCTATAACAGTTTCTTCTACTTCTTTTTCATCTTCAACTATTTCAATTTTTTCTGGAGTTGGTGGTGGTGGAGTTTTTGGTTTTACAGGCTCTACTCTTTCTGTAATTACTGTTTCTTCTTCCATTTCAGCATCCATAGTTACAGTACCTAAATCACCAATGTTTCTATCGTAAGTTTTCTTTTCTATTGCAGCATAGGTTACAAAAAGGGCTAAAACAAGACCGATTTGTAAAAATATTTTACTGTAGTTTTCTAAGTTAGATTTTGGATTTTTCTTAATTTCCATTGTAAAAGAGTTTTAATAGTTCGCTAATTTAACTAAATTATTGGTTTATATACAAGTCTTGACCTTAATTAACGGTAATTTTTTTTAAAATTAGATTAAAAACAATCAATCCTAATAGTATTCCTAATGTATTTGCAAGGACATCTTTATAGTCTCCTGTTCTATACATTGTAAGTGTGGCTTGTAATATCTCAACAATTATGCCATAAATTATGCAAGCAATTATTATAAAATATTTTAATGTTGGTTTTTTATAAAAAGAAAATAACCAACAAATTGTAAGTGTAAAATATGCAAATGTGTGATAAATTTTATCACTACTACTAAATGCAATATTAGTTTTGGGCATTTTCATTAAACTTAAATACCCAATACTAATGGTAATTAGTATAGCAATAATAAAAAGATTATCCTTGAATAATTTCTTTATAAGCTTCTGCATCTAATAAATTGGCTATTTGAGAACTATCAGAAACATTTACTTTTATCATCCAACCTTTACCATAAGGATCTGAATTTACCAGTTCTGGTTCGTCTTCTAATGCTTCATTAAATTCGATTACTTCTCCTGTTAGCGGCATAAATAAATCGGATACAGTTTTTACGGCTTCAACAGACCCAAAAACTTCATCTTTTTCTACAGTGTCGTCTAAAGTATCTACATCTACATAAACAATATCACCTAGTTCGCTTTGCGCAAAATCTGTAATACCAATAGTAATTGTGTCGCCTTCAACTTTAATCCACTCGTGGTCTTTTGTGTATTTTAATTCTGATGGAATGTTCATTTTTTAATTTAATTTTTTAGTTTCCTCCTAAGTTATAAACAATATTAAATCCGCCATTAATAGCTTGTCTTGGGAACGTTGTAGAAATAGCGTATTTAGAATTCTGATGGTTATAATAAAACGATGCTGTTAAATTATTACTTAATCTATAATCTGCGGTAAATTTAATAGAAAATAATTTCTGACCACCACTTATTTGATTATTATCTTCATCAACAGCTCTTATTTGTGTTAAATTGTCTCTTAAAGAAATATCTGCTCTTAGATTAACATCGCCTTTAAACGATTGTTTTTTACCTGTAAAACGAGAATTAAATTTTACATCTTTAAACACATAACCTAAACCAAAAATATATTCTACTCCTTTAATATCTGTTAAAGTACTGTTGTTAAAGTTCATTGTTAAGGTTCTGTCTCTTTTAACTTCTCCTCTTAAAGAAAAAGAGTTTTTCATTTTCATATCTACTTTTACCAAAGGAGAAAATTCATCAACTAAAGTAACTGAAGAAACTAATAATTCGGGTTCAAAATTACCTGCTGTATTTTTTGCTGAACCATCAAACTGTAAATTGTTAGTAAAACTAGAAACTGTATAAGAAGATCTGTACCCGTGAGAAAGTACAAAATTGCTGAAATTACTTTTAAAGAACTTTAATTTCATTAATCCGTTATAACGTAGTGTCCAGTTTGGAATAGGAATATTTCTAAACAAACCATTATTTACTTTATTAGGGCTTTTGCCAGAATAAGCAGCCATAAAAGCGGGTAATAAAACTTGTTGACTATTTTTTCCATAACCACTTACAAAACCTCCTGGGTTTGCATTAGCGCCTAATCTGTTAGAAATAATGCTTCTATAATCTCTTAAGTTTTTAAATAGCACATCTCCATTTGTAAATGCTGTAGAAATCATAGAATAACTTGTACTAAAGTTACCTGTTTCGAAGAATGAACTTTTTTCAAATGCTGATTTACCTTTTAAGAGGTCTAATTGCTGAGTAATATCTCTAGTCTGAATTTTATTACCTCTAACATCTATGTTTAAATCTTTAATAGGCTTTAGTGTAAATGTGTAATCTAATTTGTTATAATGCGTTTTACTGTAGGTTTTATTATAATATTCATCTCCAGAATTTCTTGTAACAAACCAACCTTTTTCTAACGCTTTATTTCTAATATCTACTTGACTACCAAAGGCAAAAGCAGTAGGAGCTCCTCCTAAAAACCCAAAGTCTTCTGTATAACCAGGTAATAATTGTCCGTTATTTTCTGAATAACTAATTTTTGCTTGTTTTACAGAAGTTATCAAATCAAAAGCACCTTTTAAAATTTGTTTTCCAATAGGTAATTTTTTCTTTTGGTTAATTCTACCTGGAGTTGGTGGCAACCCAGAACCTTTTAAACCTTTAGCGTTTTTTCTTTGACTTTTAGTTAATAAAAGCCTTTCAAAACCTAAACCTTTGTAAAAACGATCTAGATTAAAAGTAGTGTTTATGTTATGTGTATTTGCATTTTGAATAACATTACCAATCTGAGAAATAACTTTTGGATCTTGAGAAGATGCTTGCCAATCAAAATCTGCAGTGTATGCATAATCTGCTTTTATAAACTTTAAAAAAGGAATTTTATTAATAGGAATATTATAAGTTGCGTTTAATTTTTGATGATAATGATTAGGTCTACCTGTGTTAAAGAAATTGTCAAAAATTTCTAATTCTTCTCCACTATCAAAAGCATCGTAAATATAACTATTGGTTGCGTTAAAATTTAATTGTAACGATTTTGTTAAATCGAAACCAACAGTATAATCCCAATCAAATAAAAATCTACGTTGTTTTAATTCTGGTTGAGGGGCTAAACCTGCAACTAAATTTCTAGATTGTTGTTCATTATAATTTCTATTAACACTAGAGTTTACAGCTAATGTTTTGGGTACTGGATTAAAATTAAAATCTTTTAATAGCTGCCAATATCTGCCTTTTAAAGAATCCAACTTTTTAAACGGTTCTATAGGTTTAGAGTTAAAAGTATGATTGTAAGAAGCAGAAGCTCTTACATTTTCGTTAATATATTTTTGTACGTTATAATCTCTATGAAACTCTTTGTTATGTGCATAAGAAACTGCTACATTTTCTACATCGTAAAAACGAGGTTTTTTTGTAGAATTTGGGTTTCTGTTCTTTTTTACGTTGGTAAAACTAATGCTTGTTCTTTTGGTATAATCTCTAGAAAACTCACTATTAGGGTTCTGAGCAAGTGCATCTTTTAAAGTTACATCTTGGTATTGAGGATCATATTTTGGATCGATAAATTTTTCGCCAATACTATAAGTCATAGGTAATTGAATGCCCCATTTTTTAGGCGTTAAAACCTTACCAAGATTTACACTTGTAGCAACATCATATTGTTTTGTTTCGTCTAAACTACGTTGGTTTACTCTGTCTTCTACATTACCAAAACCTATGGTAGACATACTACCAGAAAGCGAAACATTAGCAACATCAGCAAAATTAGCATCAGCATTTACAACTGCAGCCCAACCGCCTTTATTATCGAAACCAGCAGCTCGTAATTCGTTAAACCAAATTTCTCCGTTTTTAGTTGTGGTAGCTGTGTTTTTAACACCTAACATTATGGTTCTTAATTGCGCTAAAGTAGGATTCCCTTTTACACTAATTTTATAAGGTAAGTTAGGGTCTTGTTTTGTAGATGTGTAAATTTTATTAACAGGAGCAACAGCATTTCCAAGGGCATCTCTCTCTAATTTTACTTTGCCAAAGGTTTCTAAAAAAGCATCTAAATTATTAGCTTCTGGCCAAATGTCTATGGCTGTAGATTTTGATGTACTTACCTTTAAAGGAATTTCTAGTTGATAAAAATTATCGTTTAAATCTGTTCCTAATCTAATTACACCCACCATTTCATCATCAGATAAATCATCAGAAATATTGTTTTTTTGTAGGTGCATAAACATTTTTAGGTTTTTAAACCTTCTTAAGTCTATACTAATATTTTTATAAATTGCTCTTACACCATTTGTGGGTAAATTATTTACTTTTAAACTAACAGATTGTTCGTTTTGTAACTGTACAGTAGTACTTCCTTGTAAACGTTCTCTTTCTATGCCTGGAGGCTGAATGTAATCTCCTTCGTTTTGTTCTATGCTTACCACGCCAACTTCAAAATCATTTAATTCATTTTGAGTTAATTCTCTATCAGGATCAATATTTTTATCTAAAGTTCTTACATAACGTCTCCAATCTCCTCGTACCAAACCTAATTCTCCAAAACGCATAACAACTGGCATTTTAAAGTTGGTTAAATACATTCTTATAAAACGAATGCTATTAAAATTTGAGATATCATTTATTGCTGTTCCACTTCTAACAGGAACTCTAAATTGATACCATTTTGTTTTTTGACTTCCTCCGTTTTCTAACGTAACATTTTTCTCTTTAACATCAACAATAAAGTTTTTACCTTTTACCAAATCGTTTTTATTCATAGAAATTTTATACTGATAGTAACTTTCTACAGTATTCATTGTTTGGTCTCTGTTAATGTCTTCTACATCTGGATAGGTGGTTGATGATGTTGGGTAACTTTCTTTAGATTGATTTAACGTGGGCGAGTTACCTTGTGTATTGTTGTAATTTTTATATCTGCTAATGATGGATGCATTTGCAGCATCTAATTGGCTGCCTCTAAAAAATTGAAAGTTGTCTGCTGCAGGATCTGTTAATTTAGCATAATTGCCAATTCCTGTAAGTTTTTTTTCATCTTCGTCATTGATACCATCAAAACCAACATCTTGATTTAACCTTGCTGCATCTTCTTCATTAAAAGCATAAATTATTGACGGACTTGTTGGAACTCTACCCCAAACTGTAGGACTTGTATTTACATTTGTATCCACCTCTGGCAAACCGTTTTCAAACATTTTACGGTTGTCTTTTAAAATATCTTCAGAAATATTTCCTAAATTAATATATAAATCTCCTACTTGGTTATTTGCATCTTTAGGGTTGATTCCTGTTGGTAAACCTTCAGCATTTGTAATCGAATAATTTTCATAAGGATCCATTACCCAAAACTGGATGTACTCTACATTAGCAACATCAAAATTATTGGTTGTTAATGGGCGCATAATTCCACCCCAATTTTCTTGTGGTTTTTTTAAAGTAACCTTATTGTTGGTAACATCTATATCTACATCATTAGGGGTAAAATTATAAGAACCTCTTTCTGCTGGAAAATACGCCAAATCTAAGGTTCTAATTTGTACGTTTTGGGTAATGTCTAATTGCTGCTTAGGAAACAGCTCATTATAATCTATTTGTCTTGTTTCTGCTCTAGACAATTCATTAGCATCAACACTATTGGGTGTATCTCCTACTCCATAAAAAATCTGATCTACACTATACCAAGCCAATTTTGCTCTTTTATAATTGTAATTTAAATTACTACTACTGCCGTTAAAAATATCATTGACTTTGTTTTGAGGTGTACTTGCTTCATACCAATCTAAAGGAGAAAGCAAACTTATTGGGACTTGAGAAGCTTCAAAATCGTCTATATAAGAAGTTGCAGCACCTGATACATCTACACCACTTGGAGTTCCTGGTAACAAGTAGGCCATATCTGCTCTTACAGAAATGTTAGAAGCAGCGTCTGTATCTACAAAAGGTAATTTGTTTGCCAGTTTTGTAAAATAAGGCACTTCTGTAGCATAATCTACATTTACACCAAACATTGTATTGTTTATTGGGTCTGCACCAAAATTAACTTTTGGAGTAAGAGGTCTTTCGTTTACGTTTAAAATGGTGGCTCCCAGCGTAAATTTATCTGAAAATTTATGCTCTACATCTACACCCATAAAGGTTTTTCTTTGTTGATTAAAAACAGCGTTATTTTCTGTTGATACACTAATAGGAACTCCAGAAGCTTTTAAACCTGGATCTATAATTTGCACACGTCCTAAGTTGTAATCTACTACAAAATCTACCCCTTCTACTAATTGTCTTCCGCCAGCAGAAACTTTTACAGAACCTCTAGGAACATTAAATGCGCCAATAGGAATTCCGCCAGAATTTTCTGATTTAAAATATCCTTTTAAGAAATATTTGTCTTTGTTCTGAAAATTATTTTTGACATTTATTTTTGTATTTAAATATAATTCTTCGAAAGCAAAATTTTCATCATCTTTTGTAGCTGGATCCAAACCAGAATCTGACACATTCTTTTTAATCAAATCTTTTCCAAAAGGTTCTGGTTCTGGGAAAAACACATATCCGTTTTGCGAATTTACAGTTACACCTTCTACATAATCAAAAAAACCATCAGGCGTTCTAAATTGTGTTTGATCTAATTGATCTAATTTAAAAACCTGAATTAATGGTGTGTTAGAGATTCCTGCTGTTTCAGCGTTTTGTAACGTATTTGATGCAATACCCGTTTTATCATCTCTATATTGAATTTCGAATCGAAAACCATCTCTAGTTAATGGGAAAGCCCCTAAAGCATAAACGTTTTTCATCATTAAACGCCAAGTAGGGAAAGCTTCATCTTTGCCTGAAGTAGTATTTTTACGTTGGGTTTGTAAAATTTCTGAACGTAATAATTTTACAGCTAAATTATTTGGAGCTTGCACTCCATCATTAGAAAACTCACCAACTTTAAATGATTTTTGAGAAACTCCTGTAACAGATCCTGCAACTGTATATTCGTAGGCAACTGCTAAAACTTCACCATCATTTAATCTTCTATTTAAAGAAATGAAACCTAATTGAGAATTTAATGTAAATTCACTTGGATTTAATTTTCTTGCGTTTTCTAGCATAGAATAATCAGTTCCTGGCTCCATACCAAAAGAACCTCTTAAAGAAGTTTCAACAGTAGATACATTTCTAATATTTGCTAAAACTGAGTTTTCATAAATATTATTGGCTTTGTTAAAAGGTAAATTACCACCAGAAACTATGGCTTGGCTACCACTAGGAATAACTTTCTGATTTACCATTAGAGGTTTTTTAGATTCACCAATATCAGCAAAAGCGACAATACTTCTGTAATCTTCTGTGCTTGCGTTTCTATTGGTAATCCAAACTTCTATTCTTGTAATATTAACTTGGCTGTTAACTAATGGGTAATTTTTAAGGGAATTTGCATAATTATCTATAAAATATTGCGATAAGAAAAAGTGACGATCATTATCGTAATCTGTAGCTCTTAACTCAAAAGGTTGTATAGAAGCTCCACCTTTTGCAACAATGGTTTTACTTTCTGAATTCTGCTGAGAAAACACAGCTGTTACTTTAGTATTCCCAAATTGTAATTGCGTTTTTACCCCAAATAAACTTTGAGCACCATTAATTAGCGAGTTTTTAATTGGCATAGAAATATTACCTGCTTCAATACCTTGTAAAATATCGTCTTCTGTAGGGGTATAATCTATTTTTACTAAATTTTGAAAATCGAACGTAGATTGTGTATCGTAATTTGCAGTAAATTCTAAACGTTCACCAACTTTTGCTCTAATACTTGCGTTTATTTGTTGATCAAAATCAAACGTAAAACTACTTCTGTTTTCTTCAGATAATTGTGGGTTTTCTGTATTTTGATAAATAAAACCTAGCTTTAGATTTAAGCTACCTGTTGGTGTCACTTTTACAGTGCTACCGCCAAAAATAGTTTCGAAAAACTCAGAGTTTACATAATAGGTTGGTAATAAATCTTTTTGCCTGTTTTTGGCACCTTTTTTCTTGCTATTCCTTGCGCTAACTTTGTCTTTAAAGTATTGCAACATCTCTCTTTTTAGCAAGTATTGTTGATATTCTTTTCTTGATAAAAAGATAGGTGTTCTTGTGTAATAATCTCCTATTTTTTCTACGATAACATACTTGTTGAGTGCTTTATCAAAAACAACTGTTTTTTTAGCTAAATCGTCTAAAAAAAGCCCACCTTTTTGATTCGGTTTAAATTTGTATCGTAATTTAACGGTATCTTTTTTAACTTCTGAGTTTTCTTTTTTGGGTGTAGTTTGAGCAAACAAAGAAACATTTACTAAAAAAGTAAAAGTTGCGAATAAAAATATTTTTTTAAAAAAAGTATTCAATTTATTATAAACTTTTTAAGGATAGTTTTATGAGTTTTTCTACAGTTGCATCTGGATATTCTTTTAAGATTCCGGCAACAACTTTATCGGATTGTTTTTTATTGAAACCTAAAACTTCTAATGCAGATAACGCTTCTTCTTTATTAGTATTGTTTGCAACAACAGAAACTTCATCTATGTTAAAGGTCTTTAAAATTTTATCTTTTAAATCTACAATAACTCTTTGTGCCGTTTTAGCGCCAATACCTTTTACAGATTGAATTACAGCTACATTTTCTGACGCAATAGCATTCTGAATTTCTTCTGAGGTCATAGAAGAACACATTGTTCTTGCAATACTTGGACCCACACCAGAAACAGAAATTAATAATTTAAAAACTTCTCTTTCTGTTTTATTGATAAAACCAAAAAGCGTGTGAGCATCTTCTCTAATAGATAAGTAGGTATATAACACAACAGCCTCATCATTAGGTAAATTAGAAAAAGTATTTAATGAAATATGGAGTAAATAACCAACGCCATTACAATCTACAACAACTTCTGTTGGATTTTTTTCTACTAATCTTCCTCTAACTTGAGTAATCATATACTGTTTTTAGGGTTCTAAAGTAACAATTTTATTTCTTTCTTTTCTCTTTTTCTTGTGCATCTACAGCAGCCAATGCAGCCATATTTACCATTTCGTCTACACTAGAACCCAATTGTATAATATGAACAGGCTTACTTAACCCTAAAATTACTGGACCAATAGACTCTGCTTCATCTACTTGTTTTAATAATTTGTAGGTAATGTTTGCAGACTCTAAGTTAGGAAAAATTAATGCATTTACTTTTTTTCCGTTTAATTTTGAAAAAGGAAATTCTTTTGCTAACATTTCTCTATTCAGCGCAAAATCTGCTTGTACTTCACCATCTACAACTGTTTTAGGAAAATGACGATGCAAGTAAGAAACGGCTTCGCTAATTTTTTTAGAAGTTTCTGAATTAGAAGAACCAAAGTTAGAAAAAGAGACCATTGCCATATTGGGTTTCATACCAAACATTTTAACAAAATTGGCGGTCATTTGCGTAATTTTAACCAAATCTTTAGCAGTAGGATTTACATTAATGGTTGTGTCTGCTAAAAATAAAGGTCCTTGCTTGGTTAACATTAAGTTACTTGCGGCAATTTTTGTAACTCCTTTGTCTTTTTTTATGAGTTCTAAAATAGGTTTTAATACGGTAGGATAAGGTCTAGAATATCCAGTAATTAAAGCATCAGCTTCACCTTCATTTACCATCATTGCTGCAAAGTAATTGCGCTCTCGCATTAATTTTTTTGCTTCAGATAAAGTTCTTCCTTTACGCTGTCTATTTTTCCAATAAGCTTCTCCATAACGATTTCTACGTTCAGTTTCTTTATCCGTTTTAGGGTCGTAAATAGGTACATTGCCTTCAAAACCAATTTCTTCCATCAATTCTAAAATAACCTCTTTTCTTCCTAAAAGAATAGGTTTACCAAGTTTTCCTTCATAAACTCTTTGTGCAGCTTTTAACACATCTAAATGGTCTGCTTCTGCAAAAACAATACGTTTAGGATTGCTTTTTGCTCTGTTGTGTAATAACCTAATTTCTTTGCTACCAGAACCTGAACGCTCCATTAACTGCTCGCGATAAGCATTCCAATCTTCTATAGGTTCTTGTGCCACACCAGATTCTATTGCTGCTTTAGCAATGGCTGGTGGAATTTCGTAGATTAATCTTGGATCAAAAGGTTTTGGAATAATATATTCTCTACCAAAAGACAAGCTTACTTCATCATATACAATATTTACTTGTTCTGGTACTGTTTTTTTAGCTAAATCTGCCAAAGCATTTACAGCCGCCATTTTCATTTCTTCATTAATTTTAGTAGCTCTAACATCTAAAGCGCCTCTAAAAATAAAAGGAAAACCTAATACATTATTAACTTGATTAGGATGATCTGATCTACCAGTAGCCATAATAATGTCTTTTCTGGTGGCAATTGCTAAATCGTAATTAATTTCTGGCACTGGATTTGCCATTGCAAAAACAATTGGGTCTTTTGCCATTGATAGTAACATTTCTGGTGTTACAACATCTCCCATAGATAAGCCAATAAAAACATCTGCATTGTGCATAGCTTCATCTAAAGTATTAACATTGATGTTTGTTGCAAATTCTGCTTTTTGCGATGTAAGATTGTCTCGGTCTTTTCTAATAGCTCCTTTGCTATCGCACATAATAACATTTTCTCTTTTGGCTCCTAATTTTAAGTATAATCTTGTACAAGAAATAGCTGCAGCTCCTGCTCCGTTAACAACAATTTTAACTTTGCTAATGTCTTTTCCTGTTATTTCTACAGCATTTTTTAGTGCAGCAGCAGAGATAATTGCAGTTCCATGCTGATCATCATGCATTACAGGAATATCTAATTCTTCTTTTAATCTTCTTTCAATTTCAAAAGCTTCAGGAGCTTTGATGTCTTCTAGATTAATACCGCCAAAAGTGGGTGCAATTGCTTTAACTGTTTCTACAAATTTATCTACATCTGTAGCATCAACTTCAATATCAAAAACATCTATATCAGCAAAGATTTTAAAAAGCAAGCCTTTTCCTTCCATTACTGGTTTTGAGGCTTCAGGTCCAATATCGCCCAAACCTAAAACAGCTGTTCCGTTAGAAATTACAGCTACTAAATTACCTTTAGACGTGTATTTGTACGCATTATTTTTGTCTTTTTCGATTTCTAAACAAGGCTCTGCAACTCCTGGAGAATATGCCAATGCTAAATCGTGCTGAGAGGCATATTTTTTGGTAGGAATCACTTCAATTTTTCCTGGTTTTGGTTTTGCATGATAAACTAATGCCTCGTGTCGTTTTCTAGAATTACTCATAAAAATCTACTATTCAATTGAAACCTACAAATATAGGGTTTTCAGCGGAAGCATATCAAAAGATATGAATCTTTTAAAGAGAGAGTATTTCTTAAATTTTAGAGTAAACAACAACATTGGTATTATTATTGTGAAGAAAATTAAGAAACAATTATAGCTTGTTTAACATAATTTAAACTTTTGGCTATCTTCAGATGCTTTATGTTTGTTTTATCAACAAAACCTTAATTTATGAAAAAAACTACTTTTCTATTTTTCTTTTTAATGTCAGTTACTTTTTTAGCACAGGTAAAAGGAAAAATAACCAACAAAAAAGGAGAGCCACTTTCTTTTGTAAGTATTTATTTAGATAAAACTGTTACAGGAACTACTTCTAACGACAATGGAGAGTATGTTTTAAACGTAAAAAAGAGCGGCAAACAAACCATCGTTTTTCAGTTTTTAGGATATAAAACTTTAAAAAAAGATGTAAATATTACTTCTTTTCCTTTTCAACTAAATGTAGTTTTAGAAGAAGAAAATGTACAATTAGATGAAATTTCTATATCAACAAAAGATAATCCTGCCAATAGAATTATAAGAAATGTAATTGCAAACAAAGACAAGAATACAGATAAGTTTTCAAAATATACAGCCAAGTTTTATTCTAGAGGATTAACTAGAATTAAGAATGCTCCAGAAAAATTTTTAGGAAGAAGTACAGGAGATTTTGGAGGAGGTTTAGATTCTACCAGAAGCGGAATTATTTATCTTTCTGAAACAATTTCTGAAATCAATTTTCAAAAAAAACCAAAAAGATTTAAAGAAAATATTGTTGCTTCTAAAGTTTCTGGACGCGATAACGGCATCAGTTTTAATAGAGCAGAAGATTCTAATATTAATATGTATGACAATAGTATAGCTATTTTAAACAATTTAATTTCGCCAATTTCTACAAATGCATTTAGTTATTATAGATACAAATTAGTGGGTACTTTTTATGATAAAAACGGAAAACTTATTAATAAAATAAAATTGATTCCTAAAAGAAAAGGAGATAGAGTTTTTGAAGGGTTTATTTATATAGTTGAAAATGATTGGGCTTTATACGCAACAGATGTAACCACAAATGGAGCTCAAATAAATATTCCTGTTGTTAATTTGTTAAAATTAAAACAAGAGTATAATTATTCAGAAGAAATTGCTGCTTGGGTTCTTATAAGCCAGACCATAGATTTTGATATAAACTTTTTAGGATTTAAACCCAGTGGAAAATTTTCTTATGTGTATTCAGATTATAATTTTAATCCAGATTTTTCTAAAAACACTTTTACCAATCAAGTTTTAACTTTCGAAAAAGAGGCAACTAAAAAAGACTCTGTGTTTTGGAATAATTTAAGACCAGTACCATTAACCACAGAAGAGGTAAAAGATTACAAAATTAAAGACAGTATAAAAGTGGTTAGAAAATCTAAAAAATATTTAGATTCAGTTAACAAAATACAGAATAAGTTTAATTTATTATCGCCAATAACAGGGTATACTTATAGAAATTCTTACAAAAAATGGTCTTTAGATTTTAAAGGTTTAATAGATGATTTTGGCTTTAATACGGTACAAGGTTTCAACACATCAGTAGGAATTAGCTATTTTAAAAGACAAAATGAAAAAGGAAAATGGTGGGCTGCAGGCATAAAAGCCAACTATGGTTTTTCTGATAAACGTGCAAGACCCACTTTTTATGTTAGTAAAAAATGGAACAATTTTTCTAGACCAAGAATGTATATTTCTGGTGGTGTTACAACTGCTCAAATTAATGGCAGAAAACCAGTTTCAAATTTAAGCAACACTATTGGTTCTTTATTCTACAGACTAAATTATATGAAAATTTATGAAAAAGAATTTGCTAAAATTGGGTATTCTGAAGAAATAAAAAACGGCGTTTTCTTTACATCATCTTTAGAATACGCAAACAGAAAACCGCTGTTTAATACCACAAATTATTCTTTTGCTAGACAAAGTAAAAACAAACCTTATACAGCTAACAACCCTTTTAATAAACCAGCTTTTAATCAGCATAAAATTGCCACCTTAAATGTTGGAGCAACTTTTGTTTTTAATCAAAAATATTTGTCTTATCCAGATAGAAAATTTAATGTTGGCAACTCTAAATATCCTACGTTAAATGTAAATTATAGAAAAACTTTTGGAGCATCAAATTCTGAGTTGCATTCAGATTTATTTACTGCAAGTTTAAAGCAAAATATAAATGCGGGTAATTATGGTAATTTTAGATATAATATAAGAGCAGGCGCATTTTTAAAGAAAAAAAACATTGCTTTTATAGATTATCTTCAGGCAAATGGCAACCAATTACTTTTTCCTTTAGACAATCAATTAAACAGTTTTGGGTTGTTAGAATATTATAAATTTTATTCTAATGATAAATATACAGAAGCGCATATAGAACATAATTTTAGAGGTGCAGTTTTGGGTAAAATTCCATTGATAAATAAATTAAATTTTCACTTAGTTGGTGGCGCAAAAACGTTATTTATGGCAGATACAAAACCCTACACAGAATATTCTGTAGGATTAGATAATATTGGTTTTGGCAAATGGCGATTTTTAAGAGTAGATTATGTAAAATCGTATCAAAACGGAATAAAAAATGATGGTTTTTTATTTAGGTTAAGTTTTTAAACTATTTTTGTTTTTAATGAAAATTAACACACTTTTTTTTGGAATCACTACAGATTTAGTAGGTACAAACAATTTAGAATTAGAGGTCGATAAAACGCTAACTGTTGCAAATTTTAAAGTTCTGTTGATGGAAAAATATCCGCAATTAAAAAACATCAATTCGTATGCAATAGCAGTAAACGAAACTTATGCAGAAGATAATTTAATTCTTAAAGAAAATGATGTTGTTGCTGTAATTCCGCCTGTTAGCGGAGGATAAAAACGCTTCTTTTAATTTCCCAAAGGGGAAAACCAACACTCAAAAAACATTGTTTTTTATGGTAAATGTGGTCAATATAAATGGTTAAGTTTTTAGAAATTTAAATTCTAAAACTACCTTAAATACTTCTTATCAACATAAAAAGTACCAAAAGGCAAAATAGAGGCTAAAAGGATAATTCTAAAATCTTTTTTATCCCAATTCATTTCTTTTTTTAACATAAAAGCCAAAACCACATAGAGCATAAATAGAATTCCATGAGGCATTCCTAATATTTTTACATATTCAGGATTACCTTGTAAATATTTAATAGGTGTTGCAATAAATAACAGTAATAAGTAAGAAACACCTTCTAAAAAACTAACAATTCTAAAGATACTTTTCATTTTTATGAAGTATTAAAAATTTGACGGCAAAGATACATTTTGAATTACTATTTTTGCTAAAAGAATTGAACTTCCTGAAATAAATTCAGGATAAATATTTCAGTATTCCATAAAATGATTAGAACTTCTATAAAAATTACTTCGGAGAAACTTAATTTACAAGAATGTTACCGTTTTGTAGAAGATGATTCTTGTGGCGGAATTTCAACTTTTATAGGAACTGTTAGAAATGATACCCAAGGAAAAGAAGTAACACAATTAGATTTTTCTACCTACAAACCTATGGCAATTAAAGAAATGCAAAAAATTGCAGATTTGGCTTTAGAAAAGTTCGATGTTAAAAAAATTGCCATTCATCACGCAGAAGGAATGTTACAAATTGGTGATATTCCAGTAATAATTGCAGTTTCTTCTAAGCATAGAAAAGCCGCTTTTAAAGCTTGTGAGTTTGCCATAGACACGTTAAAAGAGTCAGTTCCTATCTGGAAAAAAGAACATTTTTCTGATGGTGAAGTTTGGGTAAATGCGCATCCGTAATAAGTTTGAAAGTTTGAAAGTTGAGATTTCTCGACTTCGCTCTAAATGACATCAGAAGTTTTCATTTTTGCTGACTGCTAACTGCTAACTCAAATTTTTCCTACTTTGCAACCACAAATAAAATTGCAATCCAAATAAAATGGCGCCAGACAGTAAATGTATGGCTTGTGTACCTAAAGGAAATTCTGCATAATACATTAAAATACCTGTTATAGTTTCAATAAAAATTAAAAAAACAATCCAATTTACTAATTTATAGCCAAGATTTTTTACCTGATTTAGGTAAAACAAACCTAAGTTTATCAAGACAATTGCAATGGTAAAAGATCTGTGAAAATAGAATTTAAAACTAGGATTCATCAAACTATAATCTTTGTTTTCAAAACCATAAAGCTTTACTTGTTCATCAATAAATTGTCTTACTTGAGTTCCCATTGCAATCTGTATTAACGAAAAAACAACAGAAATAATCAACAATTTATTAAACATAGCATTGTATTTAAATACTGTTTTTTTGGTTGATATATGAAAGTGTAATTGCAATAAAAGTGCAATAATTACTAAGCCAATTACCATATGTAGCGTAATAACTGTTGGTTTTAAGTTGGTGTCTACCACAGTTTTACCTAGCCAAGCTTCTACCAACATTAAAAAGAAAGCAAAAAAAGCTAATAAAGTAATTTTCTTATCCGTTTTCCAAAATTTTGCAGCGCCATAAATTAAAAACAAGAAAACAAAACCAGCAATTACCGAAGAAAGTCTGTTAATGTATTCTGTCCAAGTATGATACTTATTAAACTTAGCATAATTGTGTTTTGTGTATTTTTTCCAGTTTTTTTTGTTAAATTTAAGCGTTGTTTTTACATCACTTTCTGCAACAAATAAAACCTCATCTTTTATAATGATAAAACCTTTTTTAAACTCAGTATTAGGTTTCCAAGTAATTTGTTCTTCAGAAGTTGGCGGAATATAATAACCAAAGCATTTTGGCCAATCTGGGCAACCCATTCCAGAACCCGTCATTCTAACAATAGAGCCAGCTAAAAATATTAAATAAACAGAAATAATTGAAATCTGTACAATTTTCGGAAATTTATTTTTCATTTTAAGAGAAACCTTTTAGGTTTTTTTAATTTTTTGCAAACAGTATTCACTTTTATTGTACAAAAATACGGCAAAAAAAAGTCGCTTAAAATAAATTAAGCGACTTGTTGTCTTGTAAAAATTTAAATAATATAATTAGATAACTCTAACGTCTACTGCGTTTAAACCTTTTCTACCTTCTTTTAGGTCAAATTCTACTGCATCACCTTCTCTAATTTCGTCAATTAAACCTGATACGTGTACAAAATACTCTGTTTTTGAACCGTCTTCAATTACAAATCCAAATCCTTTAGATTCGTTGAAGAATTTTACTGTTCCGTTTTTCACTATAATAAATAATAAATGTTAATAATAGTACAAATATAAGGTTATTAGTTGTTGATTTTACAAATTGATGTTTTTTTAAATTTTTTGTAAGATTTTTTAGCAATTTAAATTCATATTTTAAAAATATAGATTTGTAAAAAATAAATAGCACAAGAAAATTTTAGGAGCTTTTTAAGAATGTCAATAAACACAAAGGTTTTAGCGATTTTAAAATTATAAATACCTATAAATCAGAATGTTAAAAATTGTTTTTTTAAAGGGTAAAACTCTTAAAAAATCTATTTTGTTAAAAACTTCAAGGGATTTGTGAATAAGTATGACTTTCATTTTGGAACAAAAAAACCAATCTTTGTAAGGCTCGTTCTTAACGATAAAATAACAAACAATAACACACTAATTTTTTAAATAATGTCTCAACAAGAACCAATTTTACAACCAAACCCAAATAGATTTGTAATTTTCCCAATAAAACATGCAGATATTTGGGATTGGTACAAGAAACAAGAAGCCAGTTTTTGGACTGCAGAAGAAATTGATTTACACCAAGATATTATAGATTGGGAAACCAAATTAAATGATGATGAGCGTTATTTTTTAAAACATATTTTAGCTTTTTTTGCTGCTTCAGACGGCATTGTAAATGAAAATTTAGCAGAAAACTTTGTAAGCGAAGTTCAGTATCCAGAAGCAAAATTCTTTTATGGTTTTCAATTAATGATGGAAAACATTCATTCAGAAGTTTATTCTTTATTAATTGATACCTATATAAAAAGTGAAAGCGAAAAAGACGAACTTTTTAGAGCGATAGAAATTTTTCCTGCAATAAAAAAGAAAGCAGATTGGGCTTTAAGATGGATAGAATCTGAATCCTTTGCAGAAAGATTAATTGCATTTTCTGCAGTAGAAGGAATATTCTTTTCAGGATCTTTTTGTTCTATCTTTTGGATGAAAAAAAGAGGACTTTTACCAGGATTAACGTTTTCTAACGAATTAATTAATAGAGATGAAGGTTTACACGCAGATTTTGCTGTGTATTTACATCAAAACCACGTAATAAATAAAGTACCAAAAGAACGAATTAGAGAAATTTTAATTGATGCTTTAGATGTTGAACGTGAGTTTATTACAGAATCTTTACCTGTTAGTTTAATAGGAATGAATGCTCGTTTAATGACACAATACTTAGAGTTTGTAACAGACAGACTTTTAGTAGAATATGGCTGCGAAAAAGAATACGATGCAACAAATCCGTTTGATTTTATGGAGATGATTTCTTTAGAAGGAAAAACTAATTTCTTCGAAAAAAGAGTATCAGAATACCAAAAAGCTGGTGTGAAATCTGGAGGTACAGGAAGCATCAGTTTCGATTCAGACTTTTAGCGAAGTAAGATTTTAGAATTACGATTTACGATTGTATAAATTGTGGACTAAAATTTAGACTAAAAATTTAATGAAAAAGGGTTTAAAAAAACGAACTAAAAAGTTCGCCATAGATTATTGGCATCTATGCTCAGGTTACCCTGTTAGTAGAGAATATAATGCTTTTTGTAATCAATTAATAAGATTGTTCAAGTTTAGTTGGAGCAAATTATAGAGCAGCATATAGAGCAAAATCTGATGCAGATTTTATAAATAAACTAAAAATTGTTGAAGAAGAGGCTGATGAAAGTATGTATTTCTTAGAAATATTCGGAGAGATTAGCAATAAAAACCACGAAGAAATTAAAAGATTGTGGAAAGAAGCAAACGAGTTATTGTCAATTACAGTTGCTTCCATTAAAACAATGAGAAATAAAGTAAATAATAAAAAATCATAAAATTAATATTTGTAAAAATTGTAATTTTTGAATCATATATCGTAAATCATTTAAATCGTAAACCTAAATTATGTTTGTAGTAAAAAGAGACGGCAAAAGAGAGCCAGTAATGTTTGACAAGATTACGTCAAGAGTTAAAAAAATGTGTTATGGATTAAACAAAATTGTTGATCCTGTAAAAGTAGCAATGCGTGTAATAGAAGGTCTTTACGATGGTGTAAGCACATCAGAATTAGACAATTTAGCCGCAGAAACTGCTGCCACAATGACTACTGCGCATCCAGATTATGCCAGACTTGCTGCAAGAATTGCTGTTTCTAACTTACACAAAAACACCAAAAAATCATTCTCAGAAACTATGGATGATTTGTATGTATATGTTAATCCACGTACAGGTAAAAAAGCACCTTTGTTGGCAGATGATGTGTATAAAATTATCAAAGAAAATGCAGAAAAATTAGATTCTACGATTATTTATAATAGAGATTTTAATTACGATTATTTTGGTTTTAAAACATTAGAACGTTCGTATTTATTAAAATTGAACGGAAAAATTGCAGAGCGTCCACAACACATGTTAATGCGTGTTTCTATTGGTATTCACAAAAACGATATTGACGAAGCTATTGCAACTTACGAGTTAATGAGTAAAAAATATTTTACACATGCAACTCCTACATTATTTAACGCAGGTACTCCAAAACCGCAAATGTCTTCTTGTTTCTTACTACAAATGCAAGATGATAGTATAGATGGTATTTACGACACCTTAAAGCAAACAGCAAAAATTTCGCAATCTGCGGGTGGTATTGGTTTATCTATTCATAATGTAAGAGCAACAGGTTCTTATATTAGAGGCACAAATGGTACTTCTAACGGAATTGTACCTATGTTAAAAGTCTTTAATGATACTGCACGTTATGTAGATCAAGGAGGAGGAAAACGTAAAGGTTCTTTTGCAATGTATATAGAACCTTGGCATGCAGATATTTTCGACTTTTTAGATTTAAAGAAAAATCATGGAAAAGAAGAAATGCGCGCAAGAGATTTATTCTACGCAATGTGGATTCCGGATTTGTTTATGAAACGTATTGAAGAAGATGGAGACTGGACGTTGATGTGCCCTAACGAATGCCCACATTTATTCGATTCTTATGGTGATGAGTTTGAGCGTTTGTACGAAGGTTACGAAAAAGCAAATAAAGGTAGAAAAACCATTAAAGCGCGTGTTTTATGGGAGAAGATCTTAGAATCTCAAATCGAAACAGGCACACCTTATATGTTGTATAAAGATGCTGTAAACCGTAAAACAAATCAGAAGAATTTAGGCACCATTCGTTCATCAAACTTGTGTACAGAAATTATGGAATACACTGCAGAAGATGAAGTTGCAGTTTGTAACTTAGCTTCTATTGCATTACCAATGTTTATTTCTGAAAGAGAAAATGGCGAAAAATTCTTTAATCATAAAAAATTGTTCGATGTTACCAAAAAAGTAACACGTAATTTAGATACAGTGATAGATATGAACTATTATCCTGTAAAAGAAGCAGAAAACTCTAACTTTAGACACAGACCCATTGGTTTAGGAATACAAGGTTTAGCAGATACATTTATCAATTTACGCTTGCCATTTACTTCTGATGAAGCCAAAAAACTGAATCAAGATATTTTTGAAACAATGTATTTTGCGGCAGTTACATCATCAATGGAAATTGCAAAAGCAAAAGAACCGTATTCTACTTTTAAAGGATCTCCAATGTCAGAAGGAGAATTTCAATTTAATATGTGGGGAATTAAAGATGATGAATTAAGCGGAAACTGGGATTGGGGTAAATTGCGTAAAAACGTAGTAAAACACGGTGTAAGAAATTCGCTTCTTGTTGCACCAATGCCAACAGCATCAACCTCACAAATATTAGGAAACAATGAAGCTTTTGAGCCTTATACTTCTAATATTTATACGCGTAGAGTATTATCTGGAGAGTTTATTGTGGTAAACAAACATTTATTAGAAGATTTGGTAGAATTAGGTTTGTGGGATAATGATATGAAAGAAAACATTATGCGTGCAAATGGTTCTATACAACATATCGAAAAAATTCCTGCTGAGTTAAGAGAATTGTACAAAACAGTTTGGGAAATGAGTATGAAAGATATTATTGATATGGCGCGCCATAGAGGATATTTTATAGATCAATCTCAATCTTTAAACTTGTTTATGAATGATCCTGATTTTGGTAAATTAACCTCAATGCATTTCTACGGATGGAAATCTGGTTTAAAAACAGGAATGTATTATTTAAGGACTAAATCTGCTGTAAATGCAATTCAATTTACACTTTCTAAAGAAAAAAAGAAAGAAGAAACAGAAAAACCAATGAGCGCATCAGAATTTAAAGCAATGGTAGATGCCTCTAAAAATGCAGGACCAGATGATTGTTTAATGTGTGGTTCTTAAATCCATTAAATAAAAGGTGATAATAAAAAAGAGAAGTCGTAAGACTTCTCTTTTTTATTTGTAAAAGCTTTAAGCTTATTATTTTTTAACTAACTTGATGTTGTCAATTGCAGCAGATCCGTTCGCTAAGTATACAAAAAGGTCATAATCTCCTGACGGTAAAGCAATACTTAGGTCTTTAGAAAATGAACTCCATCCAGATTTATTTATTTTAGGCTCAAATTTAGCTAAAGCAAGTTTTTCTAAATCTCCAAAATTTTCAAAAAGCTTATCTCCAGCACCTTTTTTTAATATTAAAACCTTAAAGTCGTATTTATTGTTTTTCCAACCTGTAAAATCTCCAGGTCTGTAGTAATCGAAAGATAAAGTAGATTTTTGTTTTAAAATATCAGTTTTAATAGTAAAGGTTTTTTTAGCCATTGCATAAGAGTATCCTTTACAAGCTCCCATATCATAACCTATAAAATAAGTCTTGTTTCCCTTAAAATCATATCCTTTCCATTTGGTAAACTCATCGGTTTTTCCTCTTAATAAACCACTACAACGGTCTTTCTCTCCCTTAATGTTTTTTAAAGGAACTTTTTTGTCTCCAACAAACCCATCATTACCTTTTTCAAAAGTAATCTCTAAAAGAGGTTTTTTAGGAGTTGGAATTTTAACTTCTTCTTTTTTGTTACAAGATGCAAAAGCAAGTAATACCAAAGATGCTAATAAATAATTTAAATTTTTCATTTTTATTTAATGTTTGTGTTATACACAATGTGTAACAAAGACATTAGAGATTACCCTAAAAACAAAATGTTAAATAAATGTTAAAGAAAATTAGTATTTTAAATACATTGCGAAACTAATTATCTAAACAATTAACAGAGAAGAACTTTTTCTCTTTTTGTTATTTAAATTAATAAATGTATGTTTACAATTTTGCAATAAAAAAAATCGATTTTAAAGTGTGATTTTATATGTTTAAGAAAATTTTATTTTTTATTTTTTTAGTTCTTTTGGGTGTAATTTTATTTTTCAATCCAAACTTTAAAACAATTGCTACTGGTGTTTCTATTCTTTTATTTGGAATGATAATGTTAGAAGAAGGATTTAAAGTTTTTACAAAAGGACCTCTACAAAATATTCTTAAAAAAGCTACAGATAAGCTATACAAAGGCATTACAGCTGGTGCTTTAATTACTGCATTAATTCAGTCTAGCTCTTTAGTATCAGTAATCACAATTTCTTTTATAAGTGCTGGGTTAATAACGCTTTCTGGAGGATTAGGATTAATTTTTGGAGCAAATATTGGTACAACTGCAACAGCTTGGTTAGTTGCAGGTTTTGGGTTAAAAATTAAAATATCTGCATTGGCAATGCCAATGTTAATCTTTGGGCTAATTTTTTCATTTAAAAAGAGCGCTTCTTTAAAAGGTATAGGAAACGTTTTAGCTGGTTTAGGCTTTTTCTTTCTGGGTATTCATTATATGAAAGAAGGTTTTGATTTTTTTAAAGACTATATAGATTTAACCCAATTTGCAGTATCTGGTTTTTTAGGGGCTCTAATTTATACTGGGTTAGGTATTATAATTACTACAATTTTACAATCTAGCAGTGCTACTTTAGCACTAATATTAACTGCTTTAGCAGCTGGTCAAATTGAGTACGAAAATGCATTAGCATTAGCAATAGGTGCAAATGTAGGAACAACTGTAACAGCAGTTTTAGGTTCTTTAAGCTCTAATTCTGCAGGTAAAAGATTAGCTGTTGCTCATTTAATATTTAATGTTTCTACAGGTTTAATTGCGTTAATATTTATCTTTCCTTTAGCAAATTTTGTGAATTATTTATCAGAATTATTAAGCATTAATAGTACAGATTATACCTTAAAACTAGCTATTTTTCATACTGTTTTTAATGTGTTAGGCGTTGCTTTAATGATTCCTTTTATTAGTAAATTAGAAAAATTCTTATTAAAATTATTCATAGAAAAAGACGATAAAGGAATTGATGAACCTAAATATTTAAACGAAGCTATTTTAGAATTCCCAGAAACGTTGATTTCATCAATTTTAAAAGAATCTAAATACCTTTATAAAAAAGCAGTTTTTAAAATTGTTGTCCACTCTTTAAGTATTCATAGAAACGATGTTAAATCTGAAGAAAAAATTAAAAATATAATTAAAAATTCTGAAGAAATCATACCTACAGACGTAGAAGAAATGTATTACAGCAAAGTTAAAAATATCTACGGGCAAATTATTAACTACACAACTAAGGGGCAGCAAGATTTAAAGCTAAATAAGAAACAAAATAACAGATTAGCAGAATTAAGATTAGCCAATAGAAGAATGGTTGAAATTATAAGAGACTCAAGAGAATTAGAAAAAAATATAACACGGTTTTTAGAATCTGACAATAAATATATTAAAAAAGAATACGACAAGTTTAGAAAAAAGGTTGTAAAAGTTTTGAGAGTTATTTATAAGTTTAGAAAAAATGAAGAAAAAGAAGAATACTATAACCAACTAAAAGAATTAAAAAAAGAAGCAAAAATTGCTATACATACAGATAATAAATCTTTAGATAGATTAATTAGAAAAGACTTAATTACTACAGATATGGCATCGTCTTTAGTTAATGATAATGTGAATGTAAATGATTTAATAAAAAGATTAATTCAAGTTGCAGAATTGTTGTATTCAGAAAAAGATGTCATCTTTGAAAACGGTAATAAATAATAAAATAAATGAACTGGGAACAACTCCTTTCTTTAAAACGTTTTGGTGATACCCAAAAACGCACAAGAGCAGCACAAGATGAAACACGTTTAGGTTTTGATGTAGATTTTGATAGAATTATATTTTCATCAGCATTTAGAAGTTTGCAAGACAAAACACAAGTAATTCCATTATCTGAAACCGATTTTGTTCACACGCGTTTAACACACAGTTTAGAAGTATCTGTGGTTGGGAGAACTTTAGGAAGAAGAGTTGGTAAAGTGTTATTAGAACGTCACCCAAATTTAGCTAAATTAGGATACACTTTTAATGATTTTGGAGCAATTGTGGCAGCAGCATCTGTAATGCATGATATTGGAAATCCGCCTTTTGGTCATTCAGGAGAAAAAGCGATTGGAGAATATTTTAAGTCAGGAAAAGGCGTAAAATATAAAGAGTATTTAACCGAAAAAGAATATCAAGATTTAATCGATTTTGAAGGAAATGCTAACGGATTTAAAATTCTTACAGAATCTAGAGAAGGAATTTCTGGAGGATTACGTTTAAGTTATGCAACATTAGGTGCATTTTTAAAATATCCAAAAGAAAGTCTTCCTAAAAAACCAACAACACATATTGTAGATAAAAAGTACGGTTTTTTTCAATCAGAAAAAGAAGCTTTTTTAGATGTGGTTAATGATTTAGGAATGAAACAGAAATCATCAGAAAGCATCTCTTTTTATAGGCATCCACTTGCATATTTGGTAGAAGCTGCAGACGATATTTGTTATACAATTATCGATTTTGAAGACGGAATTAATCTAGGTTTAATAGATGAAGATTATGCCTTAGAATATCTGTCTAAATTGATAAAAAACATCAATAGAGATAAATACTATGCATTAAAACACACCACAGATAGAACGGCATATTTAAGAGCAATTTCTATAAGTGCTCTAATAGAAGAAGCTGTAAAAATATTTTTAGAAAACCAAGAAGCTCTTTTAAACGGAACTTTTGAGAAGTCTTTACTAGATAAATGCAAGTACGAAGCACAAATAAACGATATTATAAAAATAAGTATTGATAAAATTTACAAGAGTAAAGAAGTTGTAGAAAAAGAAGTAGCAGGTTATAGAATTATTGCAGATTTATTAGACGTATTTGTAACCGCTTTAAATAATAAATTTGAAGAAAATCAATCTAATTTCGATAAGTTGGTGTTAAATCTTTTGCCAAAAGAGTATCAAACAGAAACAGACAATTTATACCACAGAATTATGCAAATATGTAGTTATGTTTCTAGAATGTCAGATAGTTACGCAATACGAATGCATAAAAAAATAACAGGAAATATTATATAATAACTAATTTTTATACTTATTTTTGAAAAATCACAAATAAAACCCACTAAATAATGAAGAAAAAGATACTCTTAATTTTTGTATTTACACTAGCTATTTTAACTCTTTATAAATTTTCTACAGAAAAAAATAAAAATAGTTCTTTAGCAAAAAAGGCAGAAATTAAAAAATTTGAAAAAAAGAACAAAAAGAAAAAAACTCAAGAAGAAAGAATGCAGTATGCAAAAGAGAGAGAATTGTATGAGTTAAGAATGCAGATTAACCCCTTAACTGGTTTAATTCCAAAAGAAGAGAAAGAAAAGGAGTTTAACACAGCAAAACTAGAATTAAAAAAAGCAAGTAAAAAATCAAATTCTAATACTTATGTTTCTAGAGGACCTTCTAATTTTGGAGGAAGAACAAGGGCTTTAGTTATTGATGCTTCTGACGCAACAAGTAAAACCATTATTGCAGGTGGTGTAAGTAGTGGCGTGTTTAGAACAACAAACGGAGGTGCTAATTGGACCAAAGTTTCAAGTAATAATGAGATACATAATGTTACTGCAATAGCTCAAGACCCTAGATCTGGTTTTCAAAATATTTGGTATTATGCAACCGGAGAGTGGACAGGAAATAGTGCTTCATTAGGTTCTGCTTACCGAGGTTTAGGAATTTGGAAATCTACAAACGGAGGTCTAAATTGGGCACAAATACCTGTAACAAACTCTCAGCATCATAATTTTGATTCATTTTTTGACTATACCAATTCTATAGAAGTAAACCCTTTAAATGGTGAGTTGTTTGTAGCAACTGCAGGAAAAATATATAGATTCGATGGTACCAATATGAATGTCGAATTAGAAATTCCTTCTAATGGATTAGGCTTTACCGATGTTAAAATTGCTGCCAATGGTAGAGTTTTTGCAAGTATAGAAGGTACAAGTGCTGTTGGAGGTGTCTGGACTTCAGCCAATGGAAATGGAAATTGGTCTAAAATAGCAAGTAATGGAACACCATTAAATTGGTCTGCTAATGGTAGAATCGTTTTAGCAGTAGCTCCTTCAAATAATAATGTTATTTATGCTTTATATGATAATGGAAAAAAATCAGATTCTAAAACAAAGACTTATGTTATAGAAGCAGATTTATGGAAGTATAATGTTTCTAGTAGTACATGGACTAATTTCTCATCTAAATTACCTGATGAAGCTGGTGGCGATAAGGTAGGAAATGACCCTTTTTCTATACAGGGAGGATACGATTTAGTTGTTTCTGTAAAACCTGATGATGAAAACTTTGTAGTTATAGGTGGTACAAATGTTTATAAAATAAATAATATTAACACAGATGCAACTTTTACAAGAATTGGGGGGTATAAAAATAATTTAGGGTATAGTTCTTATGATGTAGGAGGTGTAAAACATCATCCAGATATTCATCAATTAGTTTTTGATCCTCAAAATTCAAATACTTTGTTTTCTGGTACAGATGGAGGTATACATAAAGCATTTATTACTACTACAAATGTTAATTGGTTAAGTTTAAATAATAATTATCAAACGTATCAATACTATCATATAGCTATGGATCCAAAACCAAACTCTGATATTATTATTGGAGGAGCGCAAGATAACGGAACTACTTATGGAGGAACAGGTATAGGTCGTCCTAATATAACTTCTATGTCTTCTCTTGCAGGAGGAGATGGGGTGGCTGTTGGTTTTGGTTGGGATAGTAATTCGGAATTTAATTTTTACTTCGGATTTCAAAACGGAACCATTTACAGATTTAGTAATACAAATAGTTTTGTTGATATTACGCCAAAAAATAAAGAAAGTAGATTTGTTACCTATTTTTATTTAGATCCGGATAACAATAATGCATTATATTATGCAGCAAAAGACAGCTTGTTAGTAACTAAAGACACTGAAAAAGTAACCACCTCTAATTGGACAAATCTAGGGGTTTTATCTTCTAAAGAAACTATAAGAACATTTGCTACAACCAGAGGGGCATACAACCCTTCTTCTAGTTACTTATTTATTGGAGGAGAAAAAGGAGGGATTTTTAGACTAAAAGACCCTCAAAATGTAACAGACTTATCAACAGCTGTTAATATTACCCCACCTTCTGCTACCACTTCTAATTTTACAATTGTTAGTGGAATTGCTGTACATCCTTTCGATCCAGACATAGTATTAGCTGTTTATTCAAATTACGGAATTGAGAATATTTTTTTAACAACAAATGCAACATCAGCGAATCCTACGTGGACAATGGTAGAAAAAAATTTAAACAACCACTCTATTCGTTCTGCTGCGATTACTAAAACAGATAACGGAATAACCTATTTTGTTGGTACAGCAAGAGGTCTTTATAGTTCTTCAGACCCTACCACAAAAGATTGGAGTATTGAAGGAACTAATGAAATGGGATTAGCCGTTATTAGTTCTTTGGTATATCGTCCGTCAGATAAAAAACTATTGGTAGGAACGCATGGTAATGGAATATATGAAACCACTATACAAGGAACATTGTCTTCTAAATCATATGCTAAAGAAGACCTAGGTTTAACTTTATATCCTAACCCAATTGTAGATATAATTAAGTTGAAATCAGATTTGATAAACGCCAATGAATCTATTAAGTATGAAATTTTTGATATTTCTGGAAAATCTGTAAAAAAAGGAAAAATTACTAACAAACAAATTAAAGTCAATGAATTAAATTCGGGTGTTTATTTTGTGAATGTAAAATATCAAAATAAAAATCAATCTTTAAAGTTTGTAAAAAAATGATTTTAAAAAAATCAATCTTTTTAATTGCTTTTTCTTTTCTTTTTGGCTGTGTAAGCAATAAAATAAAATTAGAAAACAAGCCTCTTGTTAAGTTTGAAGAAGCATTTTACTCAAAATATAATTCAGGAATAAGAACAGGAGATTCGGGTTTAAATATTCATCTTTCGAGTCTCAACAAAGAAAGTAATATAACCCTTTTAGGAATCTATTTTAGAGAGAAATATTCAGGTTTAAAATTTAGTTCTCCAAATATTTATACTGGTTTCGTTGTTACATCCTATGGAGAAAAAAATGATTCGGATCGTTTTTCAAAGAAAATAGAAGAAGAAAAAAAGTCAATAAAGAAAGAAACAATCAAGATGCCTTTTAGTTTAAAAAAAGAGGAAGCTATAATTGTTTGTTTAGTAAATAAAAAGAAAAAATATTTTAAAATAAAATTATCTAAAAAGGATGTTGGAATTCCTCAATAATAAATAAAAAAGAGTAGCATATGCTACTCTTTTTTATAAAGACACTGTCCAATATTTTGTGTAACTAGAATTTGGACTTGTTACCTTTACTCGGACACAAAATTTAAGACTGTTTGTTACAAAACAAATATCTTAGAAACATGAAAAAA